>JAFZXI010000020.1 GCA_017616855.1 Clostridia bacterium
GAGACCGACAGGATCACCGCGTTCCGCGAGATGATCGTCTCCAAGACGCTCGAGCAGCGCAAGGCCGCGCTCGCCAAGATAATGCCCTTCCAGCAGAGCGACTTCGAGGGCATGTACGAGGCGATGGAAGGCAGACCGGTAACGATCCGCTTCCTCGATCCTCCGCTCCACGAGTTCGTCCCGACCGCCGAGGTCGAGATCGAAGAGCTCGCCAAGCGCCTGAACATCACCGTTGAGGACATTCACAACGTCATCGTTTCGCTGCACGAGTTCAACCCGATGATGGGCCACAGAGGCTGCCGCCTCGCCGTCACCTATCCGGAGATCGCGGAAATGCAGACGACCGCCGTCATCAGAGCCGCCATCAACGTCCAGAAGAAGCATCCCGAATGGAACATCGTTCCCGAGATCATGATCCCGCTGGTCGGCGAGGTCAAGGAGCTGGCGTACGTCAAGAAGGTCGTCACGACGACCGCCGATAAGGAGATCGCCGCCGCCGGCATCGAAATGCACTACAAGGTCGGCACCATGATCGAGATCCCGAGAGCCGCGCTGACCGCGGACGAGATCGCGAAGGAAGCGGAGTTCTTCTCCTTCGGCACCAACGACCTGACCCAGATGACCTTCGGCTTCTCCCGTGACGACGCGGGCAAGTTCCTGAAGTCCTATTACGAGAGCAAGATTTACGAGAGCGATCCCTTCGCCCGCCTCGACCAGAACGGCGTCGGCAAGCTCGTCAAGATGGCCGCCGAGCTGGGCAGAAAGACCCGCCCCGACATCAAGCTCGGCATCTGCGGCGAACACGGCGGAGATCCCTCCAGCGTCGAGTTCTGCCACAAGGTCGGCCTGAACTACGTTTCCTGCTCGCCTTACCGCGTGCCGATCGCGAGACTGGCCGCCGCCCAGGCGAACATAAAGAACAAATAAGATAATATCCGGTCGCGGCGTTCCTCAATCGGGGAACGCCGCGGCAAACGGAGAAAGGAAGGCCGCGGGGGAAAGCCGCCCGCGGAGCAGACCTATGAAGGAAAAACTTCTCAAACTCAAAGAAGAAGCGCTTGCGAAGATAACCGACGCCGCTCAGCCCGATTCGCTTGAGGCGGCGCGCGTCGAATACCTCGGCAAGAAGGGCGAGCTGACGCAGATACTGCGCGGAATGGGCGAAGTCGCGCCCGAGGACCGTCCCGCGATGGGGCAGATGGTCAACGCCGTGCGCGAGGCCGTCGAGGCCGCTATCGAGCTGCGCCGCCGCGAGCTTTCCGCGAAGGCGCTCGAAGCGAAGCTCGGCAAGGAAAAGGTCGACGTGACCATTCCCGGAGAGCCCGTCGTTACCGGCAGGAGACACCCGCTGAACATCGCCGTCGGCGAGATGCTCGACGTCTTCACGAAAATGGGCTTCGACGTCGTCGAGGGCCCCGAGGTCGAATACGACTACTACAATTTCGAGGCGCTGAATATACCGAAGGACCACCCCGCCCGCGACACGCAGGACACGTTCTATTTCACGGATAACGTCCTGCTCCGCACGCAGACCTCGTCGGTCCAGATCCACGTCATGGAAAACCAAAAGCCGCCCATCCGCGTCGTCGCGCCCGGCCGCGTTTACCGTTCCGACGCCGTCGACGCGACCCATTCTCCGCTGTTCCATCAGATGGAGGGCCTCGTCGTCGACAAGGGCATAACGATGGCGGACCTCAAGGGCACGCTCGAAAACCTCGCGAGAATGCTTTACGGCGAGGAAGCCGTATGCCGCTTCCGCCCGCATCATTTCCCGTTCACCGAGCCGTCCGCGGAGATGGACGTCCAGTGCTTCGCCTGCCGCGGCGAGGGCTGCCGTCTCTGCAAGGGCGAGGGCTGGATCGAACTCCTCGGCGCCGGCATGGTGCACCCGAAGGTGCTCCGCACCTGCGGCATCGACCCGGACGTCTACTCCGGCTTCGCCTTCGGCATCGGGCTCGAGCGCGTGACGATGCGCCGCTACAATATCGACGACCTGCGGCTGCTCTTTGAAAACGATCTTCGTTTTCTCGGTCAGTTTTAAGGGGAGGCGCAAGTATGAAACTTTCAAAGAAGTGGCTTAACGATTACGTTCAGATAGACGTTCCCGAAAGGGAGTATTCCGAAAAAATGACGATGAGCGGCTCGAAGGTCGAGGGCTGGGAAGAGACCTGCTCCGAGCTCGATCGCGTCGTCGTCGGCAGAATCCTCTCCGTCGAAAAACACCCGGACGCCGACAAGCTCGTCGTCTGCAAGGTGGACGCCGGCGAAGCGGAGCCGATACAGATCGTGACCGCGGCGACAAACGTCTTTCCCGGCGCCGCCGTTCCCGTCGCGCTGCACAAGTCCACGCTCCACGGCGGCAAGCGCATCGAGAAGGGCAAGCTCCGCGGAGTCGAGAGCGACGGCATGTTCTGCTCCGTCGCCGAGCTCGGCGTGACCGTCCACGATTTCCCGACCGCAATCGAAGACGGCATCCTCATCATTGACGAAAACGAATACGAGGCCGTCCCCGGCACGGACATAAGAAAGGCCCTCGGGCTTGACGACACCGTCGTCGAGTTCGAGATAACCTCGAACCGCCCGGACTGCCTCTCCGTCATAGGCCTCGCGCGCGAGACCGCCGCGACCTTCGGCCTTGACGCCACCTATCCGCATATCGACGCGGAGGAATACGCCGGCTCCGACGTGAATGACTATATCTCCGTCGAGGTGCGCGACGCGGACCTCTGCCCGCGCTACTCCGCCGCCGTCGTCAAGGACATAAAGATCGCGCCGTCGCCCCGCTGGATGCGTGAACGCCTCCGCGCGAGCGGCCTGCGCCCGATAAACAACATCGTCGACATAACGAACTTCGTCATGCTCGAATACGGCCAGCCGATGCACGCCTTCGACCGCTCGACGCTGAAGGAAGGCCGCATCGTCGTCCGCCGCGCCGCCGACGGCGAAAGCATAACGACGCTCGACGGCGGGGAACACCCGCTCGACAGCGCCACCCTCGTCATCGCCGACGGCGAACGCCCCGTCGCGCTCGCCGGAGTCATGGGCGGCGAAAACACCGAGATAAGAGACACGACCGAGACCGTCGTTTTCGAGTCCGCGAACTTCAACGGTGCCGCAGTGCGCAAAGCGGCGAAGAAGATGGGGCTCCGCACCGACTCCTCCGCCCGCTTCGAGAAGGGGCTGGACAGCCGCAACACGCTGCCCGCGCTCGTCCGCGCGCTGCAGCTCGTCGAAACGCTCGGCGCCGGCACCGTCGTCAAGGGCATAATCGACGTCGATAACGCGGATTACGCGCCGCGCCGCATGAAGCTGGACGCCGGCTGGATAAACGGCTTCCTCGGCACTGACATCCCCGTCGAAGAAATGCGCGACATCCTCTCGGATATCGACTTCGGCATCGACGGCGACGAGATAATCGTCCCGTCCTTCCGCGGAGACGTGGAATGCGCCGCCGACGTCGCCGAGGAGATCGTGAGATTTTTCGGTTACAATAATATAGGCGATACCATGATGAAGGGCGAAGCGTCCGCTCACGGCTATACCGACCTCGAGCTGTTCCGCAAGCGCCTTCACACCTCCGCCGTCTCGCTCGGGCTGTTCGAGACGCTGACCTATTCCTTCGTCAGCCCGAAGTATTTCGATAAGATCCGCCTCCCGCAGGACAGCCCGCTGCGCAACTGCCTGAAGATAAGCAACCCGCTCGGCGAAGACACCTCCGTCATGCGCACGACGCTGATTCCCTCCGCGCTGGAGGTCGTCGCCCGCAACTGCTCCAGAGGCGTTACCGCCGGCAAGCTCTACGAGGAAGGCACCGTCTACATTCCGACCGAGGAGGGCAAGCTCCCGCTCGAGAAGAAGCGCGTTATCGTTACCGTTTTCGGCGCGGACGCGGAGTTCTTCGCGTTCAAGGGCGTTATCGAGGCGCTGCTCGCGGACCTCAGCATTTCCGGAGCGAAATACGCCGCCGAGTCCGGCAACCCGACCTTCCATCCCGGCCGCTGCGCCGTGATAACTAAGGACGGCGAAACGCTCGGCGTCATGGGTGAGATCCATCCGCTGACCTCGCAGTATTGGGATATCGAAGTGCCCGTCTTCGTCGCGGACCTCGACGAAGAGGTCATGCTGAAGCTGCGCAAGCCGATAACCGACTATAAGCGCCTGCCGAAGTATCCCGCCATCACGCGCGACCTCGCGCTCGTCTGCGACGAGAGCGTCGCCGCCGGAGACCTTCACGACGTCATCACGGAAGCGGGCGGAAACATCCTCGAGAGCGTCCGCCTCTTCGACGTCTATCGCGGCAAGGGCGTGGAGGAAGGCAAAAAGAGCATGGCGTATAACCTCGTGCTCCGCGCCTCCGACCATACGCTTACCGACGCCGAGGCGGAAGCTGCCGTCGCGAAGATCCTGCGCAAGCTCGAAGCCGCGGGCGCGACGCTGCGTTCCTGACGCGCTAACCGCATTCAAACAGGGGAAAGGAGACAATTATGAACGACCCTACCATCCAATTCCGGATCAGATCCAACGATACCGACGAAATGAAAAAGCTGCTCAAGCAGATCTACGCCGCGCTTGAGTCGAAGGGGTATAACCCGATCAATCAGCTCGTGGGCTACATTCTCTCCGAGGACCCCACCTATATCACGACTCACGATAACGCCCGCAGCTTGATCCGCAGGATAGACCGCGACGAGCTCCTTCAGGAGATGCTGAAGGTGTATCTCGAGCTGAAATGAGCGAAGAAAGGAAGATACCATGGACCTTTTGATGTATAAGGGCAAGCCGCTCGTCCGCCAGGACAACACGATCTATTACGGCAACATGAACGAGAAATACGTCGCGATGATCCAGATCGCCGACTATACCGAGAAGAACGGCATGAAGCTCCCTTCCAAGCTGCTCGTTCAGCTCGCGCTGACGGATCCGGAGATCCGCATGCGCGACAAGATCGTCAAGAAGACGGAAAAGACCACCCTCTACGACGCGATCGAGATTGCCGCCATCTGGCTCGAGCGCTCGCTGAAGCAGTAAATGTAATTATGAAGAAACGCCTCCCTCGCGGGAGGCGTTTCTTGCTGTCATCCTGAGCGGCGGAACGCCGCTTTCCGTAGGGGCGAATATCATTCGCCCGCGGACGAATGCGGAAACGTTGTCATCCTGAGCGGAGCAACCGAAGGTTGCGCAGTCGAAGGATCCCCCATCGCCTCTATAGCAAAACCAAGCGGAAGAAACACCTTCTGTTTTAATATCTTTATATGTTATAATAAAAAAGCAAAAATCATTGTGACCATTGGCGCGGTTTTGCGTCTATTAAGATGAAAAGCCTTTCAAAAAAAGAGAAAGGGAGTGCGGCGTGAACGACGAAAACATAGTCGCCTTGTTCTGGAACAGGGACGAGAGCGCGGTCACGGAAGCGCAAAAGCAATACGGCGACTACTGCCTGTATATTGCCGATAACGTGCTGCACGATGCGCGCGATGCGGAAGAATGCGTCGACGACGCCCTGCTCGCCGCATGGAATTCCATCCCGCCGAACAGGCCGGAGAGCTTCAGAGTATACCTCGGCACGCTCGTCCGAAACGCCGCGCTCGACAGATGGCGGCGCGGGAACGCAAAAAAGCGAAAACAGGCGTCGGTCAGCTCGCTTGAAGAATTGCAGGAGCTCGCCTCGGCGTGCGACGTCGAGCAGACGGTCGGAGCAAACGAGCTCTCGCGCCTGATAACGGAATACTTAAACGCGCTCGGCGAAATCGAGCGAAGCGTTTTCGTCCGCCGCTACTGGTGCTACGAATCGATCGAATCGATATGCGAGCGTTACGGCTTCGGCAAAAGCAAGGTCAAGATGATGCTGAAACGGATGCGCGACGACCTCGCCGCATATTTGAAAAAGGAGGGCCACTATGGATATTGAAAAACTGAATGAAGCAATAGGCAAGATCGACGCCTCCATAGTGGAAGCTGCGCTTTCGGACGGAAGCAGCGCGAAAGCGACCGTCATCGTGAAAAGGCCGTGGCTGAAATGGGTAGCTGCCGCCGTTGCGATAGTCGTGTTTGCCGTCGGTACGCCTCTCGCGCTGAATATGATGGGCGCGTTCCGCAGTGACAATATCGTTGCTCCCGGCTCGGACAGCGGCGATTCGTCAAGTGAAGGAGACAATACCGGTTTCGTGACTCCGAGCGACGACAGCAGCTCCGGCGTCGGCGAACCCGAAAGCAGCTCCGCTTCGGAAGCGAATGACGGATCAAGCTCAGAAACCGCAAAGAAGCCGGCGAACAGCGCCTCCTCATCTGACGGCGACGGCGAAAGCGGCGCCGTCCCGGGTGGCAGCGAAAACGGCGAAACGTCATCCTCTCCCGGGCATCCGGATGATCCCGCAACGCCGCCAGATGAACCTCCCGCCGAGCCGACCGAAGGCGAATTCATAAAGGACGATATGCCGCCCGTAACATATATGATAAACGGGGAAGAAAAGACCTTCAACTATCAGAGATCGACTTATAAGAAAAAGACCGCGGATATGGCTCTCGACGGGAGCAACGGCGACTACGTCGTCGATCATTACGTTGCCGAAAACGGCGACGCTGTATTGAAAAACAGCGATTCGGAAGACCTGGTGCAATACGAGAAAGACGGTTATTTCATCGACATGAACCTGAACGTGCGGATATCCGAAGAGGGGGCTATCGAAGCCGCAAAAAATGTGGTTATGAATACCGATCTCCCGATCGGAAGTCTTGATAATATGATAGTGAGCGTACGTTACTCGTCAAGCCGATACTACGTAACGTTCAAAACTGCGGAAGGAAGCGTGGAGGTCTGTCTTGATACTGCCGGGGTGTTGCAATACCTGGCAGTCAGGAAAAACGCTTTGCAGCAGTTGTCTTCCGAAAGAGTATCCGCAGCTATAGAAAAGATGAATGAGCGGCTTGCCGAGCTGAATAACGATCCGGGCGTGAGTTACGTTTTGAAAAGCCTTCATTTTGAGGAACGGGGCAGCTCGGTGTATGCCGTCTTCGACGTGCTGTATTACCCGGATAAGGACTCTGACGAATACAGCGTATATCAGTATTATTGCATCGTTTAGCGCTTTTTGGATGGTGCACCGTCCTTAAACGATAAATATGCCAAATCAAAAAGGAGGAATCATTCATGAAAAAAGTATTTTCGATCATCCTTACGCTCATAATGGTGTTGAGCGTATTTGCCGGTGTGACGGTATTTGCGGATGATATCCTGTTTGCTCCGTATACTCTTCAGTTGACTCTTGAAGGGTACGCTTACGGTATGCCGGCGGAGGATATAAACGTCGGGATATACGAGCTCGGATATATTGCCTCTGAAACGCGTTATCATCTTGAAGAAGCCGACGGGACCGTTGCGGAGGGCGCTATCCAAGCAGGGATCAGATATAAGCTCGTATTTGAAATGAAGCTTATAAAATACGTGTCGCTCGAAAACCTTACAAAAGAAAAGGTCTATTTGGGCGGCGGCAGCAAGACCGCGTCCGATATGTACAATGACGGCGAGTGGTACGTGTTCGTGTTTAAGCTCAATAGTTTGAGTGCGGTACTTGATTCCATTGATTTCTATATGGAAGGGTATAAGATCGGAACAAATGTCAATGATATAGTCGTGTATTCCGACAACCCGCTCATTACGGACTGCGAGGCGTATTTCTACTTTTACAGAAACGGTATGACAAAAGGCGAAGCCGATAAAGTTAATGTTCCCGAAACCGGAGAGCTTAAAGGCGGTATTGATTACAGTGTGAGTATATGGTTCAAGGTCCCTGAAGGAATAACGCCGTTCAATATGAAGCCCGGAACGATAAGGCTTCACGGAGCGGGAAATAAAGTGCTGGTATCTCGCGGGGCGTCGTATTTTGTGAATGCGGACAGGTACTTCACCGGGTTTGAATTGCCGAACCTCGACAGCTCTTACACTACGGTTACGGAGGTCAATCTGGTCTGCTCCGGGTACGCGTTCGGCAAACCGGCCGACGATATCGTCGTCAGCGCCGCGAGCGAAGGGATAGTTATATCTTCCGTGACCGTTAAAAAAGAAGTGATCCCGCCGGAGGATGATGATTATTATAAAGAGTTCCACGGCTGCTTCGATTCCGGCTCGCGCTACAGGGTCGAGGTCCGCATTGAGGCCGCGGAGGGATACGGGCTGTACGACGATCTGCCGAAAAGCTGCTTTTTGATGGATATCGGGCTGAATTATTACCTCTCGCCGATGTATTACCCGTCGGACGACGGATATTTGGTCGTATGCACGCTGCCGGTTCTTGACGATCCGAATTATGAGCCTAAATACGGTGCGGGCTTCAGTATCACGGGATATGAGCTCGGAGCCGATATCTCCGACATAAGCGTGACCGTTGACGATGCTGAGATAGAAGTGCGCAACGTTGATATCGTAAAAGCCGACGGCGAATACTGCACCGGAAGCATTCAGGAGGGGATACAGTACGAAGTCGTGATAACCGCTTTCGCTCCAGGTGGATGGCAAGTCAGCAACATCGCTCTTGTCACTCTCGATAACGGAACGTTTTCGGGCGTCGGTATGACGCTTGATAAGCGGATCATGTTGTTCAGATTTGCGCTGCCGGTGTTCGGAGAGCTGATAGACGACCCCGGCGATCCGGGCAATGAGCAGTATGATGAGATCGACTCTCTGGACCTCAGTTTAACGGGCTACGAGCTCGGGAACGATGCGAATGATATCGGCGTGACATGCGATGCTGAAAACGCCGTCATCCGCAACGTTACCGTCAAAACGCCCGAGGGCGAAGAGTGTGACGGCCCGATAGAAGCGGGGAAACGCTATCAGGTGACCGTTACGATATTTGCTCCCGGCGGATGGGGCGATAAAGTGTTCCCGAAGATCAGACTTGACGGCGTTTCTCCTTACAGCCTTAATATGGAGACTTTTGAGAATACGCTTTCGTTCGTATACTACGTCCATGCTCTCGCGGCCGGCGACAGCGTAGAGCTGCTCAGCGATATGGACGGCGACGGCGAAATCACCGTTTCCGACGCGCTGCGTGCGCTGCGTATCGCCGCGAAACTTGACGTTGCCGCGGCTCCGAAGAGCACGAGAAGCGCGATCCTCGGCGACGCCGACCGCGACGGGGAAATAACTGTGAGCGACGCGCTGATAGTCCTCCGCAAAGCAGCGAAGCTTGCTTGATACTCCTTCAAAATCAAATAATGAAGCCGCCCGATAATTGGGCGGCTTCATTATTTATATCACTTATTTATCTGTCCTCGCATGTCTCGGTACTGCTTCGGCGTGACGCCGACGGCTTTGTGAAACACCTTCGTGAAATAGCTCTGGTCGTCGAAGCCGCACATACCGGAGACTTCCACGAGCCGCACGGTGTTGTCGAGCAGCAGCTGCTTGCTGCGTTCGATGCGCACGCCGCGTATATAGTCGGTGATGCTGACGCCCATCTCCGCCTTGAAGACGGTGGAGATATACGACCGCGAGAGGTAGACGTTTTTCGCTATGTCGTCGAGCGAGATCTTTTTCGCGTAGTTCGCGTTGACGTATTCGGTTATTTTATAGACCGCCGAGGAATGCTTCAGCTGCGGCATCGTGAAGGAGTAGTCGATGAACTTATGCACGATGTCCGTGACCCACACGTTCATATCCTCGAAGTCGGTGAAGCGGTCGACGTCGCCGAGGTATTTCGCGTTCAGCGCCATGACCTCGCGCATGTCAGCGCCGGAGTCGATTATCGCGCGCGAGAGCACGACGACGAACTCGATAAGCCGCGCCCGTATCTCCGGCAGGTTGAAGTCGTTGGAGAAATAGATGTGCCCGAGCAGCTCGTTTATCGCGTTCTGCGCGCCGTGTTTGTCGTGGGTCAGCAGCATCGCGCGCAGCTCTTTTTCCTTTTCGATGGGGTAGTCGATGGCGCGGGCGGCGGGGTTATTTTTCGCGTCGGTCTGCATGGGCGCACCTCCTTTCTCATCAGGATTATAGCAGGATTTATATAAATAATCAACGATTTTTTGGAAAATCGTACGGGAGCGCGCGCCTCAATATTTTGCTTGCAAAACGCAGAACGGTATGATACAATTATTATATATAAAATGGTATAAAAGCCGATTTGTGTTCGTTCGGGAGGTAATCCTATGGAAAAACTGAGAAAAAGCAGAATGATCGCGCTTCTGACAGCGCTTACGCTGGCGCTTTCGATAGTCTTCGTGCCGTCCGCAGGCGCGGAGCAGGCGAAGGCGGAGCCGTTGCCCGTTCTTGCGGAGCAGCGCGTTGAAACGCCCGCCGCGGACATTCCGCGTCCGAGCGCGGAGAGCGAGTTCATCGGCGTCGCGACGGTCGCTTCATACGAAGACGCGGCCGGCGGCGA
>JAFZXI010000021.1 GCA_017616855.1 Clostridia bacterium
TACCCCAACGCCGTCTATTACCGCGCCGTGATAACCGAGCACTATAACGGCAAGACGCGCACCGTCTGCAACACGACGCTGACAAGCAAGCTCGTCGCCACCGCGGATATCCGCACCGACGCCGCGGCGGTCTACACCGGCAGCGTCTACGCGAAGCTCGCCGACGGCACGCTGACGGAAAAGCTGGAGCTCGAGGGATTCGAAACAAGCTTCGTGCAGACGCCGGCGCCTGCGATAACGTATGAAAACGGCGAGGTCAAAGCCGTCTTTCCGCGGAACGCAAAAGTCACCGTCTGGCGCTCCGGCGCGGACGTCAGCACCGACACGCTCGTCATCGGCAGCGGCAACGTCTATACCTACATGCCGGACGGACCCGGCGAATACGGCTTCATCTTCAAGGCGTTCGGCAACGGCGCCGAGATACTGGACAGCGGCCTTATCAAAACCGAAACGGTAAAGATTGAATAATTACAGACAGAAAAACGGGACGCCCGCGGGCGTCCCGTTTTGTTATCAGCATTTTATTTCTCGCCGTTCAGATAACGCATAAAGTTCTCTTTGTTCTCGATAGCCGTCGTGGTCGGTCTGCCGAGGTCGCCGCGCGCGCCTATCGAGCACTTGACCTCGATGAGCGACAGCTCGCCGCGGTTTTTGGCGGTTTCGAGCGCTTCGTCGAGCGCGGCGAAGCTGTCGACGGAAACGGCATTCGGGTAGCCGCACGCCTTCGCTATCGCGACGAGGTCGATTTTATCCGCGACGGTCGGCATTCCGCCGACGGTCTCGTGCGCGCCGTTGTTGATAACGACGTGGATAAGGTTCTTCGGCTTGTTCGCGCCGATGACCGCCAGAGCGCCCATGTGCATCAGCACCGCGCCGTCGCCGTCGATACACCAGACCCTCCGGTCCGGCCTGCCCAGCGCGACGCCGAGCGCTATCGAGGAACTGTGCCCCATCGAGCCGACGGTAAGAAAATCGTATTTGTGGCTCTGCCCGTTGGCGACGCGTATCTCGAAAAGCTCGCGGCTCGCCTTGCCCGTCGTGCTGATTATCGGATCCTCGCCCGACGCGTTCACGATATGACGTATTATCTCCTCGCGCGTCATGGCGTTTGAGTTTTTGTATTCGACCTTCTCGGAGTATTCGAGCGCGCCCTTGCGGATAACGAAGGCGACGTCCTTGCCGCGCGCGAGGAGCGTTTTGAAGTCCTCCATGGCGGCGCGCAGTTCGTCTTCGGTCGTTTCTTTGCCGACGGTGAATGACTTTATATCCATATCGTCGAGCAGCTTGACGGTGACTTCACCCTGATAGATATGCTGCGGCTCGTCGTGGACGCCGGGCTCGCCGCGCCAGCCGATGACGAATATCACGGGGATCGCGTAGACCTTGTCGTTCAGCAAGCTCGCGACGGGGTTGATGATATTCCCTTCGCCGCTGTTCTGCATATATACGACCGGCACCTTGCCCGTCGCGAGATGGTAGCCGGCGGCGAGCGCCGCGCAGTTGCCTTCGTTCGCGGCGATGATATGATGCTCCGGATCTATGCCGTAGACGTTGATAAGATAATTGCACAGCGCCTTGAGCTGCGAATCCGGAACGCCGGTATAGAAATCCGCGCCTATAATGTTTACGAATGCTTCAACCTTCATACGTTCAATTCAGTATCCTGTGATAGAGCTCGTCTATCGTTTCTTCGTCCAGCGCAACGGGGTGGTTTTTCAGCCGCACCGGGTTGACGCTGACCTTCAGCTCCGCGTACTGCTCCTCGCTCGCGGAGGGGACGCTCAAGCCGAGCTTGTCGAAGATGCCGGCGAGCTTTTCCGCGCCTTCGCGCGCGGAGGCGCAGCCCAGCGCCGCGCCGAGCTCGTCGAGCGTTTTTTCCAGATATTCACGCCCTCTCGGGTCGATGCACTTATCGGTGTTGTCGAGCATCCACGGGAACAGCACCCGGTCGCAAAGCGCGACCGCGTGGCCGTGAGCGGCGCGGAACAGGCCGGTTATCTTATAGCCCATCGCGTGCCCCGCGGTCGTCTGCGAAATGTTTATCGCCTTGCCCGCGAGGTTCGCGGCGTTGAGCATTCCGGCGTTGCCTGCCTCGTCGTTCGCGAGGTAACCCTCCATATTATCGAGCACGCCCTTTATCGCCGCTTTCGCAAACTCCTTGCTTTCGTCGGTGCTGTTGACCGACCAGAAGGATTCGACGGCGTGGCAAAGCGCGTCCATCATCGTCGCTTTTTTCTGATAAAGCGGGAGCGTTTTCAGCGCGCCCGGATCCATCAGGACGGTCGCGGGAATGCAGCTCTCGCTCGTTACCGTCTGCTTTTTGCCTTCGTTATAAATGACCGCGTAGCGCGTCGCTTCCGAGCCGGTCCCGGCGGTAGTCGGCATCGCAAGGAAGGGGATATCGTTCGGAACTATCTCCGCATCCAGAAACGCGCCGCCGGCGCCGTCCGAATCCGTAAGCGCAAAGAGCTTTACGCACTTCGCGACGTCCATCGCCGAGCCGCCGCCGACCGCGATTATCGCGTCGCAGCGCTCGCGGCGGAACAGCTCGACGCCGCTGACGACCGAGCTGTATTCGGGATTCGGCTTGAAATCCGAAAAGCGTACAATTGAAACGCCCTTGTCTTCGAGCTCTTTCAGCTTCGCGGATATTCCGGAAAGAAACCCGATAGATGCATCGCATACAAGGAGCGTTTTTTTGATCCCGTTATCTTCAAACCAGCCGTCGAGGTCGGCGTAGCCGTCCCTCGAGGTCAAAATCGTCTGCGTCATAGTTCAATTCTCTGCCGGTATCAGCCGGATGATGTCGCGGAACGGCATCAGCATCTCGTCGCACTCTTCGGCGCGATGGTTTTCAAGTATCGTTCTCGCCGCCTTCTGAATCGCGGGCACTGTAGCCCTCATCAACTGATTGGCGTAGATGATTACGTTGGCTCCGCGCTCCTTCCACTCCTCTTCCCTGACGGAGTTGAACGCCGTCGGCACGAGGACGATGGGAGTCGTCTTATCCTTCGCGCGGAACTTCTCAATGAACTCCTCGACCTCGGCGGGGTCCTTTTTGCGGCTGTGAATCATGATAGCGTCCGCGCCCGCTTCGACGAAGGCGAAAGCGCGCTTGAGCGCGTCTTCCATTCCTTTTTCCAGAATCAAGCTCTCGATCCTCGCGCAGATCATGAACTCCTTCGTGCGCTGCGCCTTTTTGCCCGCGCTTATCTTCGCGGAGAAGTTCTCGATGGAATCCTGCGTCTGCTCGACTTCGGTGCCGAACAGACTGTTGTTTTTCAAGCCGGTTTTATCCTCGATTATCACCATCGAAACGCCGAGGCGCTCGAGCGTGCGGACGGTATAAACGAAGTGCTCCGTCTTTCCGCCGGTGTCGCCGTCGAAGATTATCGGCTTTGTGGTGACTTCGGTGATGTCCTCAATGGTGCGGAAGCGCGAGGTCATATCGACAAGCTCGATATCGGGCTTGCCCTTCGCCGTCGAATCGCAGAGGGAGGAAATCCACATCGCGTCGTACTGACGGGCGCCGCCGTCCTGATAGACGACCGTGTTTTCGACGACGAGTCCGGTCAGGCCGTCATGCGCTTCCATCGCGGTGATAAGGCCCTTCGCCTCGAGCATTCTCTTAAGGCGTCCGCGGCGGATATCCGGCATGGCAAGGTCCGCGCGGGTGCGCGCGTCGATATCCTTATACTTCTGATCGTTGCTGTAAGGGTATTCGACGAGCTTTCCGCCGTAGGTTTCGAGGACGGACACCACTTCGTCGCGGATCGGACGCTGGAAGCCGGAGCACCAGTCGTCGCCGTGAACGACGATATCGGGCTTGTACTTTTCAAGGTTTTCTTTATAACTCAGCGTGTACTGATCGACGACCTTGTAAACGCCGGAGATGTTCTCGAACATAACCTTGCGCTCGGACGCCGGCACCAGCGGCATGCGCTTATACGTAGCCACCGCTTCGTCGGAGAGGACGCCGATGATGAGCTTGCCAAGCTTCTGCGCCTTTTTGATTATCGCGATATGCCCGCCGTGAATTATATCGGAAGCGAAGCACATATATACCGTTCTCGATTCGACCTCCCTGATCCTCGCCGAAACGGTTTCAAGGTCGTCGGGATCGTCGATTTCGGCGCAGACGAGGTCTTTTACGTCCAGCGCGGCGATATTCGCGGCGCCGTTCAGTTCGTTCAGCGCCTCCTCGGCGTAGACGTTGGTATTGCCTGCTTCGCAGAACTCCGCTATCTTGCCGAGCCAGAGCTTCCAGTCGTCTTTTTTCAGATGATAGAGCGCCTGCGCCGCCACGGCATTATCGAAAACGCCGACGCCGACCTTCACGACTTTCCCGTCGACGACCTGCGCCTTGAAGTCCTTTTCGGGCAAAGGAAGCGTCGAGGAAACCGCCATGCAGGAAACGGGGCTTTCGATGATCTTGTCAAGGACCACGCTTTCAAACACCAGGTCGCCGTGCATAAGGATAATATCGTCGTCGAGGTGTTTGCGGGCGCAGTAGATGCTGTAAATATAGTTTGTTTTGTCGTAGGCGGGGTTTTTCACGAAGGTGAAGCGCAGGGGCAGATCAAAGCTTTTACAGTATTTTACAAGGACGTCGTCGAACAGACCGGTCGTCATGACGACCTCTTCAACGCCCGCCGCGGCAAGCTGCTTAAGCTGGCGGGAAAGAATCGTCTCGGTACCGGATATTTCAGTCATGCATTTCGGGTGTTCGGAAGTCAGGACTCCCATCCTGCTGCCGAGGCCCGAATTAAGTATGAGCGCTTTCATTTAACAGTTCCCGCCTTCCTCGCTTTGTTTTCCGGCGCAGTCAACGCTTCGGCCGTTCCGTTACGACGCGAAGCTTCTGCCGAGCGTTTCGACCGCCGCGATGAGCTGCGGATCGTCCTCGCGCGCCATATCGTAGAACTTCGCCTCCTGCTCGGCGGAAAGCGAAACGTGAACGTGCGGCTCGACGCCGACGCCTTCGTAGTTATTGCTGAACGGAGGATTGTAATACGCCACGGAGATGGACACGGCCGAGCGGTCGCTCAAGGGGAATATCTGCTGAATCGTTCCCTTGCCGAACGTGGTCTCTCCGACGAGCGTCGCCTTGTTGTAGTCCGAAAGGGCGCAGGCGAAGAGTTCCGCCGCGGAGGCGGTGTTGCCGTCCATGATGACCGCCATCGGCATATCGAGCGAAGCGTCGTCGCTCATGACAACCTCCGGCTCGGTGGAGTCTGTAAACACCTTCGACATTATCTGTCCCTCCGGCAGGAGCGTATCGAGCACCTGCGCGGCGACGTCGATATCGCCGGTGGAATTGCGTCTGACGTCGAACACAAGCACCTGCGCTCCCGCTGTGCAGAGCGCGTCAACGGCGTTGTTGAACGCGTCGAGCGTCGTGGCGTCAAAGGTGTATATCTTTATATACCCGACGTCGCCGACGATGAGTTCGTATTCAACCGACGGAACGGATATGACTCCGCGCTTGATCGTATAGCTTATCTTTCGCGTCATTCCCGCGCGCTGGACCGTGAACTCGGCTGTGGTGTCCTCGGCGCCGGAAAGCGCTTCGCACGCGGCGGCAAATCCGAGCTCCGCGGTGTCGGCTCCGTCAACGGTTATGATAAGATCGCCGACCTTGACTCCCTCTTCCTTGGCGGGAGAACCGGCAATGACGCGGACGACGCGCATATAACCGCTTTCGTCCTCGATAACGCTGATGCCGATACCGACGACCTTGCCCTGCTGCTCTTTCTTGTAGCGGGCGTAGTCCTCGACGGAATAATACTTCGCGTACGCGTCGCCGAGGCCGTTGATTATGCCGTTTGCGATGCCGTTGTTCAGGTCCGCCTCGTCAAGCTCGCCTATGTAGCGCTCGCGGAGGAGCTTGTTTATCTCCGCAAGCTTGGCGAAGGAGCGTTCCTGCGCCTGCAGGTTTTCGCTGACCTTGTCATATTTCGCGCGCATATATCCCGCGGTTATCGCCATCGTCGTTGCCGCGGCAAGGATGATAACGACGACCATCGTTAATATACCGAATCTCTTTTTCATATCGCTCTCTCCGTTCGCTACTTGATATATGAAACGTACCTCAGCGGATCGACCCGCTCGCCGTTCACGATAAACTCGAGATGCAGGTGCGGCCCGCTGGCGTTGCCGGTCTCGCCGACCTTGCCGATGACCTGACCCTTGACGACGGTATCGCCCTCGCTGACCGTCGGACTGCCCGATATCATGTGCCCGTAAAGCGTCGAGATGCCGCCGCCGTGAGAAATGACGACGTACTGTCCGTAGCCGCCAGAGGTCTCGTTGACTTTGATAACGGTGCCGGAGTTGCACGCCAGGATCGGCTTCCCTTTGATTCCGTCACCCGCGGCGTTCCTGCCGGCGATGTCCATACCGGTATGGGCTTTTTTCCAGTATTTGCCTGTCTGCCCGAAGTAAGCGCTGATATTGCTTTTTTTGTTGAATCCGGCAACGGGCCACATGAAGTCGCCGCCGACGAACTCGCCCTGAGACTGCTGGCGGATAAGCTCCTTTATCGCCTCGTATTCCTTATCCATTTCCTTCTGAGCGGCGGCGCGCTGCTTATCGTTCTGATCCTTCAGCTTTTCGAGCTTGGTAGCGTTGCTTTCCAGTTTGTTGCGCTGGGTGACAAGATCCGCTTTCAGCGTATCCATCTCCTGCTTGTCGCTTTCGAGACTCGCCTTGACGCTCTCGTAGTCGCTTTTCGCGTTCTTGAACTCCTCGACCATGTCTTTATCCGCGCTGACGAGGATCTTGACCACGTCGAGCGTATCGAGGAAGGAACCGAAATCCTTGCTCTCAAAGAGCATGTTCAGATAGGAATCGCTGCCGCTCATATATATCGCGCGGATGCGCTCCGCCATCTGCGCGTTGCGGACGGCGATATCTTCTTCCGCCTCCGCGATGTTTTCGGTCTGCTCCTCGATCGCGATTTTGAGTTCCTTGATACGATCGTTTGTCAAATCGATCTGCTCTTCGATTTCATCGGTCTGTTCCTCGATGAGACTGATCTGCGAAAGCAGCTCCTTGCCCTCTTTTTCGAGCGCGGCTATCTTTTTCTCAAGGTCGTTGACCTTATCCTGCTTGGCGTTGATCTGGTCCTGCAGACTGTCCGCGGACGCGGGCGCGCCGATAACGCCCGAGCACATAAGAGCCGTGCCCGCGACGATAACAAGCGCCGTTATTAACGAAACTGTCCTTCTGAATTTCATAATGCTTCCTCCGCGTCAGACCTTCAGATGCTTTCTGACGGAAATTATGCTGCCTAAAACGCCGGTCAGAACGCCGACGAGTATGAACGCTCCAGCGAGCGGGAGGGCTATCTCCGAGAAGGGTATCGGCTTCAGGATTTCGATCGAGCCGATAAGCTTCTGCATTCCGTAAATGTAGATAAGGTATTCAATGCCGTAGGCGATCGCGCTTCCGATGACGCCTATGACGAGGCCCTCGATGATGAAGGGCTTTCTGATAAAGCTGTTTTTCGCGCCGACGAGACGCATGATGCCTATCTCAAGACGGCGGCTCTGCATCGAGGCGCGTATCGTGTTGGAAATGATGAACGCAGATATGACCGCGAGAATCGCGACTATCGCGCCGCCGGCGATCTCAAGGACGCGCTTTATCGTGATAATCGTGCGCGTCGCGTCGGCGGACCAGGTCACCTGCTCGACGCCTTCGACCTGCTGGAGCTTTTCAACCGTTTCGCTCGCCTTAGTCAGATCCGTCAGCGTCAGCACGAACTTGTCCGGCAGCGGGTTTTCCTCGAAGCCGTCCATTATCTCGCCGTATTCGTTATACGCTTCCCTGAACTCCGCGGCGCCCTCTTCCTTCGGAACGTAACGGACGGAAGCGACGTTCTCGAAGCTCTCGAGCGTCGTTTTCAAATCGTAGACCTCGCTCTGCGTGGCGGTGTAGGGCGGATAAACGCGCACTACGTTCGCTTCGCCGAGGCGGTCGAGGTAGCTGGATATATTCATGGAAACAAGCACGAACGTGCCGAGCAGGATAAGGCAGATTATCAACACGCTGACGGAAACGATTGCCATCGGCTTGTTGAACTTCGTGCTGAGCATCGAGCGGCCCCATGAGTATTTGGTTACTTTCTTTTCTTCCTTGCTCATATCACGTACCCGCCTGACTTATCGCTGATGACGACGCCGTCCTTGATGGCGATGACGCGTTTCTGCATAGCGTTGACCAGCGCCTTTTCGTGCGTCATTATGACGACGGTCGTCCCCTTCTCGTTTATCTTATCGAGCAGATACATCATCTCCGTCGAAAGTCTCGGATCGAGGTTGCCGGTGGGCTCGTCCGCTATCAGCAGCGACGGATTGTTGACCAGCGCGCGCGCGAGCGCGACGCGCTGCTGCTCGCCGCCCGAAAGCTCCGGCGGATAGACGTTCGCCTTGTCCGCGAGCCCGACAAGGTCGAGCATATACGGGACGCGGTTGCGAATGAACTTCACCGGCGCGCCCGTGACGCGCAGCGCGAAAGCGACATTCTCAAACACCGTCAGGGTCGGGATCAGCTTGTAATCCTGAAAAACGATGCCCATCGAGCGCCGGAGATACGGTATCTCTCTTTTTTTCATTTTGAGCAGATTGAAGCCGTTGACGATTATCTCGCCGGAACTGGCGGTCTCCTCGTGGATCATCAGCTTCGTGATAGTCGTCTTGCCCGCGCCGCTCTCGCCGGTGATGAAAACGAACTCCCCGTCGTTGATCGTGAAGGTCACGCCGTCGAGAGCGCGTTTCTTCCCGTGCTTGCCGTTATAGCGCATGGAAACGTCTTTGAACTCTATCATTTCTTCTCCTTCAAACCGCTGTGAAGCGGGATCAATACTTGACCGGCTTCTCCTGAAGATACTTGTGCACCATGAGCGCGACCTTGAAGACTATGGCGTTCTCAAACTCGCGCAGGTCGAGCCCCGTGAGCTTCTTTATCTTGTCCAGGCGGTAAACGAGGGTGTTTCTGTGGACGAAAAGCTTGCGGGAGGTCTCGGAAACGTTGAGGTTGTTCTCAAAGAACTTCTGTATCGTGAAAAGCGTCTCATGGTCGAGACTGTCTATGGTGCCGGACTTGAAGACCTCGTCCATATACATTTCGCAGAGGGTCGTCGGCAGGTGGTAAATGAGGCGCGCGATGCCCAGGTTCGCGTAGTTCACGACGCCGTTTTCCGACTCGAACACTTTGCCGACCTCGATCGCCGTCTGCGCCTCCTTGAAGGCGCGGGCAAGCTCGGCGACGGTGGATACCACGTTGCTGATGCCGACGGTGGCGTCGGCGAAGAATTCGCCCTTAAGCGTATCTACGATTGAAACGCCGAGTTTATCGAGCGTGACGGGCTCTTTGTGCTCCTTGACCTCCTTGACGACGGCGATCTCGTTCTCGTCGAGGCGGATGACGAAGTCCTGATTCTTCTCCGGGAAGAGATTGCGGATAACGTCAAAGAGCGAGATGTCCGACCGCTCGTCGACGCGT
This sequence comes from Clostridia bacterium, assembly GCA_017616855.1. Lineage (GTDB taxonomy): Bacteria > Bacillota > Clostridia > Oscillospirales > RGIG8002 > RGIG8002. Next base: position 9,508 of record JAFZXI010000021.1, read on the forward strand.
ACGAGCATGACGACGCGCCCGACCTCGTTGTTTATCTGCAGCTCCCCGACCTTGTTGCGAAGCTCTCCCGGCAGGATATTATCGAGCAGCACGTTCTTTATGAACGCGGATTTATCGTATTTTTCGTCGTAGTAGCCCTTAATGTTATCGAGAGATACCGCCAGGATCGCCGCGCTGTATCTGGCGCGCTCGTCCTCGCCTTCGACGAAAACGGCGTAATCCGCCTTCGTCAGCCAGCCGAGCTTTTTATACGTCCTGCCGGCAAGGGAAAGCGCTTCCGAGGTGTATGAAAGCTCGTCCATCACGTTGCCGAACGTCTTGCCGATAAGGGACAGATCGCTGCACGCGATAACGGCGTTGCTCTCGTCGATAACGCCTATGGTCCTGCCGGTGACGTCCTTCATCTGCTGGATCACGCTCTGAAACAGTCTGTTTGACATCGTCATCTCTCCTTTTATCCTATACTCTTACGTTTTATTTACCCTTAACGCTGCGAAAGAATCTCTTTCGCCTTCGCGGTATCCCGCGTTATCTGTTCGCGGAGCTCGTCAAGCGACTCGAAATATATCTCTCCGCGTATCCTCGCTACGTATTCGACCTCGACGATCCTGCCGTAGAGGTCCTCGTCGACGCCGAAGATGTGGGTCTCCTCCGTGACCTCCTGACCGCCGACGGTCGGCTTTGTGCCGACGTTCGTGACCGCGCCGCGCCACACGCCGTCGACGAGGGCGCGCGTCGCGTAAACGCCGAAGCCCGGGATAAGCCGCCCCTGGGGGAAGCTGTTGTTTATCGTCGGGAAGCCGATGCTTCTGCCGATTCGGCGTCCGTGCTCGACCGGAAAATCGGTCGAATACGGGCGTCCGAGCGCGCGGGCGGCGTTTTCGACGTCGCCGTCGCCGATAAGTCGGCGTATCCGCGAGCTCGAGACGGGCTCGCCGTCCAGCTCGACGGGCGGAATGACCGTCAGCTTCGCGCCGCGCGCTTCGAGCAGCGCGCGAAGCTTGTCCGCTCCCGCGGCGCCTCCCCTTCCGAAGCGGAAGTTGAAGCCGCAGAAGACCTCTTTCGCGTTCAGCTTGCCGAGGACGACCTCCTCGACGAAGCGCTCGGCGGTGTATTCGAATCCGCCGTTTTTCAGGTCAAAGTAGCATATCTCCTCCGCGCCGCAGGCGAAGATTGCCCGCTCGCGAAGCGCGTTGCTCATTATGCGCGGCACTCTGGCGCGCGTTTCGATAAAGTCGCCGGGCAGGTCCGGGAAGGTCAGCACCCTCGCGGCGACGCCGCTTTTCTTCGCGCTCGAAGCCGCTTCGCTTATCACGCGCGCGTGGCCGATATGCACGCCGTCGAACGTGCCGAGCGCAAGCGCGCAGGGCGTGAGCGGCGCTTTTATGTCAGCGCACCGGATAATCAATTCGCTTCCTCCTTGACGACGTACATCGTGCGCACCTTCATCTTCCCCTTCACGCTGTCGAACAGTCCGAGGAAGCCGTGGGCGGCGTCGAACATCTTGTAAGTGCCTTCCGGCAGGTCGGTCGGGTTGCCGGCGCCGTTGAGGAGCAGGCGTCCCTTGCGGTTGCTGACGGTCACGCTTTCAAAGCCGGTCAGCGCGTTCTCGACGGGGAGCATGTGCTCGGCGAAATTCGCCTTCGCCTCGTCGAGCGAAACGCAGTCGTCTATCGTAAATCCGCTTCCGGCGAGGCGGCGAAGCTCCCAGAGGCAGGCGCCGCAGCCGAGCTTTTCGCCTATGTCGCGGGCAAGCGCGCGTATGTAAGTCCCCTTCGAGCACTCGACCTCGAAGGAAAGCGTATCGTCCTCCGCGGAAAGCGGAAGGATCGAGTATATCTCGATTTTTCGCGGCGGGATCTCGGGCGCTTTGCCGGCGCGGGCGAGGTCGTAAAGCCGCTTGCCGCGCACCTGTATCGCGCTGTACGCCGGAGGAGTCTGAAGCTGCTCGCCGACGAACGACGCGAGCGTTTCTTCCGCGGAACCCATGTCGAAACCGGCGCCCGTTTCCGTCACTTCGCCGGTGCGGTCGAGCGTGTCGCTCGTTACGCCGAGCTTGACGGAGGCGCGGTATTTTTTTCTGCCGACGGTCAGGTAGTCCTGAAACTTCGCGCACCTGCCGAAAAGCAGCGGCAGCACGCCGGTGGCGAACGGATCGAGCGTTCCGGCGTGGCCGATATGACTCTCGTGAGTCGCCTTGCGCATCACCGCGACGACGTCGAAAGAGGTGAAGCCCTCCGGCTTGTCGATGCAAAGTATACCGTTCACGCGTTCCTCCGCAGCTCCGCTTCCATCGCGGATTTCGCAAGCTCCATGCATTCGCGGAGTCCGCCCGTCAGCGTCGCGCCCGCGGCGCCGACGTGTCCGCCGCCGCCGAAAGCGGCGCA
>JAFZXI010000022.1 GCA_017616855.1 Clostridia bacterium
CGTCCGCGCCGGAGCGCCAGACGGTGACTTTTGCGTTCCGCGGAAAGACGGCTTTGACCTCGCCGTTTTCATACGTTATCACGGGCGCCGGCGTCTGCACGAAGCTTGTCTCGAAGCCCTCGAGCTCCAGCTTTTCCGTCAGCGTGCCGTCGGCGAGCTTCCCGTAGACGCTGCCGGTGTAGACCGCCGCGGCGTCGGTGCGGATATCCGCGGAGGCGACGAGCTTGCTTGTCAGCGTCGTGTTGCAGACGGTGCGCGTCTTGCCGTTATAGTGCTCGGTTATCACGGCGCGGTAATAGACGGCGTTGGGGTAGGGTGTCACTTTCAGCTTCGCCTTGCCGCCCTCGGCGACGAGCTCGGCGGTGAAGACCGGCGGTTCCGGTTCGGCGGGCGGCGGCGTGCCGTTGACCCTCGCGAGTTCCGCGCTACCGGAGGGGGAGTAGATGGTGAACTTCGTCATATGCGTCGTGTTGCCGAGATTGAAGACGCGGTCGTCGTCCGGGTTGAGCAGGTCGAGGCAGACGCAGGTCGAAACGAAGTCGGGGTAGTCCGCGCTGTTGACCTTGTTCATCTCGTCCTTTTCATAGCCGTAGAGGTTATAAAGCCCGCGGGTGTAAAAAACGGTCTCGTGCCCGACGGGAACGGACACTTCGTAGACCATCTCGCCCCGCGTGATCTGGTCGTAGCCGCTGACGCAGTCGAGCGCGTTCGATGGGAACCGCGCGTATTCCGGCACGTCGTCGGTCCAGACCTTGAACAAGCGCGCGAACGCCGGATCTATCGAAACGGTCAGCCATGCGAAGCCCGTTTCCGCGTCCGTTTCCGCGGAAACCGCGAGAACGTCCGGCTGCTCGGCGGGCGTCGCGCTGACGATGTAGGTGTGCTCGATATACGAGCTTTCGCCCTTGACGGAGTAGCGGCACTTGTAGCTTCCCTCGGCGGAGATTTCCGCGAGTTTTTCAAATTCGAGTATGTAAGCGTTTTTGCCGCTGACGCAGATATCGGGCAGCTGGTACGCGTCGGTATTTATCTTCGCCAGCTTGTCGTAAATCAGCTCGCCGTGGCGGTCGTAGACCTTGACGGCGAGTTTTTCGTCGGAAACGAGAATGACGCCCGCGCTCGTCATGTATATCCCCTTTATGCCGTCGGCGGCGGAACCGCCGCAGCCGAAAAGCGCCGCCGGAAGCATGACCAGCAGCGCGATGAGGAGTATGAGAGAAAGCGTCTTTTTCACGGGCGTCTACTCCGTTTTCGGTTTATTGCACGGCGGAAAGCACGGCTTCCGCGAGCGCGCGGGAAGCGAGCACGTCGGACTTCCTGACGGTGCTCTGCGAAGTGTGTATGTAGCGGGCGGGGACGGAAAGCGCGGTCGTTTTTACGCCGGCGGCGGCTTTGTGTATGGCGCCGGAGTCGTTGCCGCCCGCGATCGCGGTCTTGACCTGATACTTTATCCCGTTTTTCTCCGCCGTTTCGCAGACGAGGGCGAAAAGCCCGCGGTCGTATATCGTCGCTTTGTCGGCGAAGGAGACGGCGACGCCGTCGCCCTGGACGGTGACGCGCTTCGCGCCTTCGGAGCCGCATATGTCGGCGGCGGTGGTGCTTTCGAGCACGACGGCGACGTCGGGACGGACGCCGAACGCGGCGGGACCCGCTCCGCGCAGCCCGACCTCCTCGCAGACGGTGAAGGCGAAATAAGCGTCGTATTCGAGCCCGCTTCTTATCATATCGATCATTATCGCGCAGCCGGCGCGGTCGTCGAGCGCCTTGCCGCAGAGGGAGTCGGCGCCGAAGTCGACGGTCTCGACGTCGAAGGCGAATAGGTCGCCGGCGGAGACGTGCTTTTCCGCCTCCTCCTTCGATTTCGCGCCTATGTCGCCGTAAAGCGAGTCGAGTTTGATATATTCCTTTTTCTCGTCGCCGCCGAGCACGAGGTGCCAGGTCTTGCCGCCGAGCACGCATTTGAGTCCGCCCTTGCGGAGCACGCGGCTCTGGAGCGCGCTGTCGAGTATGCCGCCGACGGCGCCGAGCTTCAGGTAGCCGTCGGAGTCGATACCGGTGACGATGAAACCGACCTCGTCCATATGCGCGGCGAACATGACCTTTTTATTCGCGGTTTTTCTGCCCTTTTTGAAGCAGATGAGGTTGCCGAGCGGATCGACGGAGTATTCGCAGAAGCCGTCGATAAGGGAGATTATCTTTTCTCTTACGTGCGCTTCGCCGCCGGAAACGCCGTCGATATTGCAGAGGGTCTTTATGAGTTCAAGCATTTCCGGTCCTCCTATCCGTTGATTATGTATTCCGCGAGCACCTTGGCGGCGGATTCGATATCCGCGCCGTCGGTGACTTCGGCGGGCGTGTGCATATAGCGCAGCGGAGTCGAGAGCATCGCGCAGGGGACGCCGCAGCGGGAGACCGCTATATCGTCAGCGTCGGTGCCGGTATCGCGCGGCATGACCTCGGTCTGATACTTTTCGCCGGCGCGGTCCGCGGCGGCCTTCAGCCGCTCGGTCAGCTCGCGCGAAAGCAGCGGCGAAACGCCTATCATCGCGCCGTCGCCCATCTTGCCCGCCTTCGGGTAGGGCGTGTCCGGCGTCTGCGCGAACGAAACGTCGAGAATTATCGCCTCGTCGGGCGCGTACTCGAACGCCGCGGTATGCGCGCCGCTGCCGCCGCATTCCTCCTGCGAGGCGAAGGACGCGATGACGTCGAACTTCGCCTTCCTGCCCTTGACGAGCTCGAGCGCTCGGAGCACGACCGCGCAGGAGGCGCGGTCGTCGGCGGAAGCGCAGGCAGTCCTGCCGCCGAGGAGTTCGGCGTATTTCGGGGTGAATATGACGGGGTCGCCGACGGCGACTTTTTCCTTGAGCTGTTCGAGCGGCAGTCCGGTGTCGAACGCCATCTCGGCGTCCTCCGGTACCTTGCCGCTTTCCTTCTGCAAGTGAGGCGGAAGCACGCAGGGCACGGCGCGGACGTTGCCGCCTTTGCCGAGCACGGTGAACTCGGCGTTAAGCATAACGCGGCGGTCCATTCCGACGACGCCGACGCGGAGGAAGCCGCCTTCGACAAGCTCGGTTACGAACGCGCCGACGGAGTCGAGGTGCGCGTCGAGCATCAGCTTTTTCGCACCGGGTTCGCCGCAGGGGATAACGCCGATGACCGAGCCGAGCGCGGTCACACGCACGTCGTCGGTGAAGGGCTTCAGCAGCTCCGCTATCGCGCCGGAAACGCCGGATTCGGCTCCGGACGGCGCCTCGAGCGCGGAGAGTATTTTCAGGTATTCCATATTTTCACTTCCGTTTATCAAAGTTCGTCAACAAGCTGCGCGAAGCGCTTTCCGCGCTCGGCGAAGTTCTTGAATTCGTCGAACGAAGCGCAGGCGGGGGAAAGCACGACCGCGTCGCCGTCCTTTGCCGCGGCGGCGGCGGCTTTCACCGCCTCGTCGAAGCTGCCGCAGCGCGTCAGCGGAACGCCGCAGCCGTCGAGCGCGGCGAATATCCTGCCCGCGGTGTTGCCGCAGAGGAAGACCGCCTTCGCCTTTTCACTCACGGGGGCGCGCAGCGGCTCGAAGCTGACTTTCTTATCATATCCGCCGAGTATCAGTATGACCTGCTCGTCGAACGCCGAAAGCGTCGCGACGGTGCGCGTCGGGCTCGTGCCGATGGAATCGTCGTAGAAGCGGACGCCGTTCTTCGTCGCTATCAGGCGGTTGCGGTGCTCGACGCCGCCGAAGGTGCGCGCGAGCTCGCGGCCGTATTTCGATGCGATATCGCACCCGACCGCAGCCATCGCCGCCATGAAGTTCTCCGCGTTGTGCTCGCCCTTTATCAGTATCTCCGAGCCGTTGAAAAGGAAGGTCTCCTTTCCGTTTTCGCGGAAGTAAATATCGCCTTTTTCGTCCTTATAGACGCCGTTTTCGGGTTTCGTGCGGCGGCTGAACATCAGCACCCTGCCGTTCGCCTCGGAGGCGCAGCCGGCGGTGAAGGCGTTGTCGGCGTTCAGCACTACGGTGCCGTAAGCGGACTGGTATTTGAATATGTTTTTCTTCGCGTTGCCGTATTCCTCATAGCTGCGGTGGACGTCGAGGTGGTTCGGCGAAAGGTTGGTGATGACCGCCGTTTCGGGCGAGCGCACCATCGTGATGAGCTGGAAGGACGAAAGCTCGAGCACGACCTTGTCCGTCGGCTTGATCTCGCCGAGCGAGGAGAGCAGGGGAGTGCCGATGTTTCCGCCGAGGAAGGTCTTGTAGCCGGCGGCTTCGTAAAGCTTCGCGATAAGCGTGGTGGTCGTCGTCTTGCCGTCGCTGCCGGTTACGGCGGTTATCGGCGCCGGGCAGAGCTCAAAGAAAAGCTCCATCTCGCTCGAAAGCACCGCGCCGTTCTTGACGGCGGCGCTTATCTGCGGGATATACGGATAGAGTCCGGGCGTGCGGTAGATGATGTCGTAACCCGTATCGGCGAGGCGGTCGAGGTAGCCGTCGCCGCAGCTGAACTTCAGCGTGACGTCGGAAAGGAACTCGTCCGGCAGCTCGCTGCGGCGGTCGAGTATCGTTATTTCCGCGCCCCAGGTCTTGAGCAGGCGGACCAGCGGCATATTGCTGACGCCGAGCCCGAGGACCGCGACCTTTTTGCCCTTGTGCTTCGCTATGATCTCGTTGATATCGGTCATAATAACACTCCTTTATCTGACGGGCTGAACGTTGTAACCGCGGCTTTCAAGCAGCGCGACGACTCCGTCGTTGCCGCCCATATGCGCGGCCCCGACGACGAAGAAGACGTTCATGCCTTGTTTCATATAGTTTTCGGCGGCGTCCGCCATTCCGATATTGCGGTCGGTCTCCATAACCTTGTCGTATGCTTCCATCAGCTCGCGTTCCTCGTCGGTCAGCTCGCTGTAATCGTATTCGAAATTGTCGTAAATGCTGCCGTCTTTCCATGAGGCGAGCATTTCGAGCACGCCGTCCTTGTAGTCGTCGAGGTAGGAATCCTCGGCGCAGTCGCGCATCAGCCGCGCGATGAGCTCGTCGGAGAACCCGAGCTCCATGTTGTATTGGAACTCAACGGATTCGACCTCGAGTATCTTCTTTCCGGTCAGGTGCGCGTCAGTGAGGAAATGGCGGTCGATGCCGTTTTCGTAGGAAAGGCCCGAGTGCTCGACCGCCGCCTGATCGACGAGGTCGTTCCACATCACGGCGTTGTAATAGTCGAGCGAAGCGTTGTAGTAGCCGGCTTTGGTCAGTATCTTTTTCGCGGCTTCGTAGGTCTCTTTCGGCAGGTGGTCGCGTACCGTCGTGCCGTCGGTCAGCACGAAGGGGTAGTAGTATTTCATTATCTCCGATTCCGGCAGCTGCTCGAAGGCGACGATGTCGCATTCAACGGCGAGCGCGCCGCAGGAGGCGTATGCGTTCTCGACGTAGTCGGGCAGCGGGAACATCTCGTCGTCGCCGACGTGGATGGAGCCGAAAAGGTAGAGCGTGCCGGGATACGTATCCGACGTAACGCGCCACATGCCGGGCGTGTAGTCGCCCTCGACCGGCGTTTCCGTTCCGGACGAGGAGGGCTCGGACCCGGACGAAGACGGCGCATCGGAAGAGGAGTATCCCGCTCCGGAGAAGGGGATAAGCGGATCGCCGCCGCAGGCGCAGAGCAGGAACGCCAGCGTCAGAAACAGCGCGGTAAGCTTCAGAATGGATCTTTTCATCTGTTCACTCCGTTATATCAAAGTTTGAGCAGTATGCCGGCGGCGGCTCCCGCGGCGATGAAAACGAGCGGGTGCACCTTCTTGCCGGCGGCGATGACGCCCGCGAGCACGAGCGCGAAGAGCCCGACGGCGGGCAGGGAAACTATCTGCGTGAATGACGCTCCGGTCCCGATCGCCGGGAGATTGAGCATCGTTCCGAGGAATATCTGCAGGACCGCGGAGACGACGATAGCCGCGGTTGCCGGACGCAGCGCGTAAAACGCGCCTTTGACGAGGCGGTTTTCGTTATACTTTTTCAAAAACCTCGCGACCGTGCAGGCGATGATAAAAGCGGGGAGCACCAGCGCGAGCGTCGCCGTCAGCGCGCCGAGGATATACGCGGCGTTGAAGCCCGCGTACGTCGCCATATTCACGCCTACCGGACCCGGCGTCGCCTCCGAGACCGCGATCATATCCGAAAGCTGCTCGAGGGTGAACCACTCGTAGCGTCCGGCGATGTCGCGCAGGAAGGGGAGCGTCGCGAGCCCTCCGCCTACGGCGAAAAGCCCAGTCTTGAAAAACTCCCAGAAAAGCATCAGAAAGGTCATTCTTCCTTCTCCTCCTTTTTCATCGGCAGGATAAAGGAAAGAACGATCCCGAGCGCCGCCGCGCCCGCGACTATGTAGACGGGCGAGACCGGCAGGAACACCGCGATCGCGAGCGCCGCGGCGAAGATGCCGAGCGTTATCAGGTCGCGGACGCCCTTTTTGATCATCTTAGCGATATAGACGGCGACAAGGGCGCATACCGCGACGCGAACGCCCGCGAGGGCGTGGATTACGTATTCGTTCCCCGCGAAGCCGGCGAGCAGCGCGGCGACGAGGGTTATTATCACGATCGAAGGGGAGATGACGCCGAGCGTCGCGAATAGCGCTCCGAGCACGCCACGCAGCTTGTAGCCGGTCAGCGTCGCGACGTTGACGGCGATGACGCCGGGCGTGCAGGCGGAGATCGCGTAATAGTCGAAGATCTCCTCCTCGGTTATCCAGCCGCGCTTATCCGCGAGCTCGCGCTGAAACATCGGCAGCATCGCGTAGCCGCCGCCGAAGGTCGTCGCCCCTATCTTCGCGAAGGTAAGAAACAATGTGAGTAATTCTTTCATACAAGTATTATATCACAACGGCGGCGAAAATCAAGAGCGGAGGACAATTATCCGACGGTATTGACAAAACGGCGCAGATGTAGTATTATATTACGTAATTTGCGGGGGAATGCAAAACAAAACCCGCGGACGAAGGGCAGATTATGAAGAAGTTGCAACGCATAACGGCGGCGCTCATCGCGCTGCTGCTTATAATGACGGCGCTGACCGCGTTCAGCGTTTTCGCCGAGGGCGAAGGCGGGAACGAGGAAGAGAGCAGCACCGTCGCCGAAAGCAGCTCCTCTGTTGAAGAGGAGTCGAGTTCGTCTGCTCCGCAGGAGGAATCGTCCTCGTCCGAGGAGGAAAAGTCAAGCTCCTCCGACGAGGAAAAATCAAGCTCGTCCGAAGAAGAGGAAAGCAGCTCGTCCGAAGAAGAGGAGCAGAGCTCCGCGGAGAGCAGGCGCGAGACGCGCTCGTCCTCCGAAAGCTCCGCCGAGGAAACGTATGCGCAGACTATCGTCCACGAAGAGACCGGCATAGCGATCGGGCTTTCGCAGCCGAACGAAAAGCTGCTTATAGAAGCGAGAAGCGTTTCCGCGTCGGATTCCGAAGCAAAGGATATTTATAAAAAACTCGAGGACGCCTCGAAAGAAAAAGGCCTCGTGTGCTGCTACGAGCTGATTCTCGGCGGCGACGAAACCTTCAACTCTAAGGTGACCGTCATGCTGCCGGTCGACGAAAACCTGATAGGCAGGAGCATGGTCGTGCTCTTCTATCCGGAGCGCGGCTCGCACGTCGAAACGAGCAACAAAAACGTGAACAAGGCGGCGGCTCCTTCCTCCGCGGAGGAAACGGAGTCGGAGGAGTCCGAGCCCGGCGGCAGCGGCGTGATAAAGGTGTCCGAAACGCTCGAGGCGGGCAGGAAGTATTACTTCGCCGTATGCGAGGTCGCGGACTTCGTTTCGGGTTCAAACGGCCTCGGGCTGCTTGAGGTCGTCGCGATCCTTATCGGCGTGATGGCGCTCGTCAGCGGCGGCCTGCTCGCGTTCCTCTGGGTACGCTACAATAAAAAACAGCAGCAGGGGAAAGCGAAATAATTTCCGGAAACAAAGCATAAAATATGACCGTCGGAGAGTTACCGGCGGTCTTTTTTTTGCCCGACAAAGCGCGCTGCAAAGCCGTTTGAGCGGTTTTTGCGAAAAAATAAAAACTTTCGGAGAAATTAAGATATTTTTAAGAAGCGGACGTTATCATGGGGTCACCGAAAGAAAGGGGGACACAATTATGAAAAAGATAATCGCATTCACATGCGCGGGGCTGATGCTGCTTTCGCTCTTCGGATGCGGAGGCATAAATGCAAAAGATCTCGCGGGCAGCACCGTGACCGGAAGGGTAGAGGCGATCGACGGAAGCGTGATAACGCTCCGCGTCGCCGGCGACAAGCAGGACGGGGAAACCGTTCAGGGCATTCCCGACGTGCAGATGCCCCCGAACCTGGGCGAAAGCGCGGATATCGGCGGCAATTCCGGAACGCAGGATGGACAGCAGCCGCCTGAGCTTCCTGACGGACAGCAGCCGCCTGAGCTTCCTGACGGACAGCAGCCGCCGGACGCGGTCAGCGGTGCGACACAGAACGGCGGCAACGGCAACGCCGACGGGAACGGCAACGGCTTCCCGCAGATGCCGAACGGACAGCAACCGCCGAACTTTAACGGCGACGGCAACGGATTTCCGCAGATGCCCGACGGCGAATTGCCCGAGCTGCCGAACGGACAAATGCCCGATGGGCAGACCGCGCCGCAGCTTCCCGACGGAGTAACGCCGCCCGATATGCAGGACGGAAACTCCTTTGACGGAGGCAACTTCGGCGGCAGGCGGGATGACTTCTCCGGCGGCAAAACCGTCACGATCGATCTCGCGACGGTGTCCTACGCGGATGGCGTCGAGGCGGTCAAGGCGGAGGATATCAAGGTCGGCAGCATGCTCGAAGTGACCTTTGATTCAGTCGGCAACGTCTCCTCGGTCAAGATCGTGAACGCCGCGGCGGGCAACCGCGACCGTAACCGCGAGCCGTCCGGCAATCAGCCGGAGACCTCCTCCGGCGGTTCCGAATCGACCGAAGAACAAGAGTGATAACCGCAGCGCGGGCCCCGGCGAAAAAAACGCCGGGGCCCGTTTTTTATGTTGCTTTTTTCGGAAAAGCGGTGTATAATATCCGTTACCGCTTGAAAAAAAAGGAGGTGGCGCGGTGAACGCGATGTTTTTCATAAACGCACTGCTGCTCGGCGTCGGGCTCGCGATGGACGCGTTCTCCGTGTCCATGGCAAACGGCCTGATTGAGCCGCAGATGAAGCGCGGCAAGGCGTTTGCCATCGCCGGCGTTTTCGGCGGCTTCCAGACGGTGATGCCGCTTATCGGGTGGCTCTGCGTGCACACGCTGTTCGAGGCGTTTTCCGTCTTCCGTAAGTTCGTCCCGTGGATCGCGCTCGTCCTGCTCGGTATTATCGGCGGCAAGATGATCTACGAGGGCGTCAAGGGCGAAAACGCGAAGGCGGCGGTCGGCGTCGGCGGACTGCTTCTCCAGGGCGTCGCGACGTCGATAGACGCGCTCTCCGTCGGCTTGACGATAGCGGAATACGACTGGCTCTCCGCGCTCGTCGAGGCGCTGATAATCGGCGCCGTGACCTTCGGCATCTGTTTCGGCGGAGTCCACATAGGCAGGAAGCTCGGCACGAAGCTCAGCGGCAAAGCGAGTATCTTAGGCGGCGCGATACTGCTGATAATAGGTATAGAGATATTCCTGAAAGGCATACTTTGACGATTACCGGCGGCTCGCCGGTAATTTTTTTGCCCGAAATCGCAAAAAGGTCTTTACAACTTTAGTTTGATGAAGTATAATATCTGTAAGAAAAACGACAAAACCGCCTTTCCGGCGGCGCGGAGGAAAACGAAATGACTGACAAAAAGGTCAGAAAAGAGGATATAAACAAGCTCTACGAGGTGCTGGTCTCGGTCGGCTCCGTGAAGGAGTGCCGCGACCTGCTCGACGATCTCTGCACCGTCAAGGAGGTCGAGCAGATGGCGCAGCGCATTAAGGCGGCGCAGCTTCTGATCGAGGGCAAGACCTATTCGCAGGTGATGGAGGAAACGGAGATATCCTCCGCTACTCTGAGCCGCGTTTCCCGCTGCGTGCAGTACGGCAAGGGCTACTCGAAGTTTTTGAAGAAATAAGCAGCCGGTTATGAAAAAAGCGTGCCACTCGGGCACGCTTTTTTATTACGCTAATAAGTTTGTTACGTCAGTTTTCGCCGCGTTTTTCGGCGAGGATATCGGATATTGTCGCCATAAGCTTGTTTATCTCTATCGGCTTTGAAACGTGGGCGTTCATGCCTGCGTCGAGCGCCGCCCGGACGTCCTCGGAAAGCGCGCTCGCCGTCATCGCGATCATCGGTATCTTCGCGAGCTCCGCGTCTTCGAGCGCGCGTATGGCGCGGGAGGCGTCGAGGCCGTTCATGACCGGCATATTTATATCCATAAGCACCGCGTCGAAATAGCCCGGAGCGGACGCCTTGACGGCGTCGAGCGCCTCCTGACCGTTTTCGGCGGTTTCGACGGTGAAGCCCGCTTTGGTGAGTATCATCTTCGCGATTTCGAGGTTTATCGGGTTATCGTCGGTCAGCAGGAGGCGGGCTCCGCCGAAATCGGCGGCGACCTCCTTTTTCTCTGCGGCGACCTCTTTGCCCTTATCGAACGTCAGCTTAATGACGAACTCGGTGCCTTCTCCGCGCTTGGTGTTGACGTCTATCGTGCCGCCCATCAGGTCGACGAAGCTCTTGGTGATCGCCATGCCGAGGCCGGTGCCCTGGATCTCGTCGACGGTGCTGCTGCGCTCGCGCTCGAACGCCTCAAAGACGTGCTCGGCGAACTCCTCGCTCATGCCGATGCCGGTATCCTTGACGCGCAGCTCGTAGGAGGCCTTGCCGCCGTCGCTTCCGGTCTGCTTCAGCGTGACGCCGACGGAGCCGCGCTCGGGAGTGAACTTGAAGGCGTTGGAGACGAGGTTGAGCAGTATGCGGCTTATGCGGCCGCTGTCGCACTTCACCCACTTATCGGTGACGCCGGAAACGTCGACGGTGTAGTTTATGCGCTTGACCTGCATCTGCGTAACGAACATTTCGCAGGCGGCGCTCACCGTCGCGGCGATGTCGTTATCGGAGACGTCGAGGTCCGTCTTGCCGCTCTCGATGCGGCTCATATCGAGCATGTCGTTTATCAGCGCGAGCAGGTGCTGACTCGAGGAGTCGATCTTTTTGAGGTAGTCCATGACGTTCTCCGGAACGTTCGGCTCCGCCTGCGCGAGCGCGGTGTAGCCGGTGATGGCGTTCATCGGAGTACGTATGTCGTGGCTCATATTGGAGAGGAAGGAGCTTTTCGCCTTGCTTCGCTGCTCCGCCTCTATCTTTTCCGAAGTCGCGTCGATCTCGCGCTTCTGCATTACGGAATAGATGCTGAACATCGCGATAAGCGTTACGACGATAAGCCCCATCTGTATCAGCGAATCGCGCGTAAGCACGGAGTCCATTTTTTTGACTTCCTGATCGATGTATGCATCGATTTGCTCGAGATGCGGATTGTCTTCGCTGACGCCCGTCTCGATCGCCTCCTGGCGGTGATACGCGTTTATGTTTTCGGTGAGCTTGTCGACCGCGGTGTTCGTCGACTGCGTCATCCAGAGCAGCGAGATGAAGAAGATAAGGAACAGCAGCGCGATCCACACGACTGTGGACTTGCCGAGGCGGCGCGTTTTATCCTTTTTGAAAATGCGGCGGAAGAAGAGCACGCCGAGTATGCTCCAGGCGGCGAGGATGAGGTAGGATTCGGTCGCCAGCGGCGAAGCGGTGAGGAAGTTCGGCACCAGCAGATAGATGCTGAACGCCGCCGACATTACCATTCCGATTATGCCGGTTGCCTTTATCAGCTTTCTGCCCTCCGTTTTCGCGCGCTTGAACGCCGAGGCGGAGGCGTAGCCGTAGGCGATCGTCGCGCCTATCGTCGTGACGTCGACGATCCAGCCGATAGCCGTTCTGCCGAAGAAGGGGATGACGAGCGAAACGGCGGTTATGAAGAGTATCGCGTTTTTCGGCGAACCGTTTTCGCCGAGCTTGCCGAACCAGGAGGGGAGCATGTCGTCCTGCGCCATTGAATAAATCAGGCGGCTCGAAGCGATCATATTGCCGATGAGTCCCGTCAGTATGCCGCCGAGCACGGTGACGCCGAGCACGGCGATGCCGACGCTTCCGAGTGCGTTTTCAACGGCGAAGAAGGTGGGCAGTCCCTTGACGCCCTCGAGCGAACCGAGCGCGGCGATGTATTCCGTCCAGCTCGCGAAGCCGTCCGGAACGGTGGCGGCGGCGACCTCCGCGAGCGCGATATACGCTATCGCTCCGGCGGTTATCGCGAGCGCCATTATCAAAAACGATTTCTTATGCGAAAACTTGAATTCGCCCGCGGAGTGCGACACCGACTCGAAGCCGATGAACGCCCACGGCGCGAGCGCGATTATCGCGACCACCTGCGAAAACGGACCCTTGCCGGGCGCGAACGCGGGGGAGAAGGCGGCGAGCCCGCCCTCGTGATTCGCCATGACGAAGCCGAAGCAGACGAGTATGCCGGTTATAAGCACGAGCGCGAACACTATCTGCATCCACGCCGAGAGGCGCTTCCATTTCGCGCAGATGAAGCCGAAGATCACCAGCGCCGCCGCAGAGAGCAGCACTTCGCCGAGGTAGACGTCGTAGCCGAATATCGTGTAGTGGAATCCGAACTGGAAAGCGTCGCCGAAAAGGTGTCTCGCGATCAGCGCGAGAGCCGAGGCGTTCGCCCAGATTATCGATATGTAGGTCAGCACGAGGAACCACGCGCTGAGGAAGCCGTGGTCGAAGCCGAAGGTCTTTTTCGCGTAGGTATACGTGCCGCCCGCGTCGGGGTGGCGGTTCATCATATAGTGGTAGTTCGCGCCGATGACGAACATCACCGCAGCGCCGATGATGATGCCGAGCGCGGTGCCGAGCGGACCCGCTATCGGCAGGAAGGTCGTGCCGGGCATGACGAACGCGCCCCAGCCGACGCTGCAGCCGAAGGCGAGCGCCCATACTCCCATCGGGGAGAGATATCGGTTGAGTCCTTTGTTTTGGACTTCAGAAGCCATATATTATTGCTCCCTTCCGCCGCCGAACGCAGCGGCGAATGATAATTGATACATATACAAAAACAGTATACCATATTTCGCCGCGTGTTTCAACATTTTATTGCTTTAAGGCAAAAAAAATAAAACCTCCCGCGAGGGAGGTTTTGAAAAGCGGTTATTATCATTGCTTGGCGGGAGCTTCGCAGTCTTCGGGAACGGCTTCCTCCGCTTCTGCCGGCGCGGAGTCGGCGTCGAACATC
>JAFZXI010000023.1 GCA_017616855.1 Clostridia bacterium
CCAAATATCAGAGGGCAGGTCACAGACCTGCCCTCTGATATTTATTATAAGTTGTGAACGGACTTGAAACGGAGCTCCAACGGCGCAAGCGCAGCGAAGCGACTTTGGCAGCAACGCGCCGGGGGCGCGTTGCGCAAGCAAGAAGAAAGTCCGTCCACCGGCTCCGCCGCGCCGTCTTTTTCCCCTTCCAAAAAACATATATACAATTATAAATATTTATGCTATAATCAAATAAGCATATTCCCACCCCACAAAACAGGAGGAAAAACATATGAAACGCATCCTTTCCGTTATTATCGCGCTGGCGATGCTGATCGGCGCCGCGCCGCTCGCGGTCTTCGCCGGCGGCGGGAACGACTTCCCGCCCGTTCCCTGCATAAATCAGGGCGACCCGATGCGTCCGGACGGCTCCTTCACCGGCGTCGTGCCCGCAGGCGGCAGCGTCTACGTCGACTTCTACTCCGGCGCGGAGTGCACCTACGTCTTCGAGTCGATATCGAGCGCCGACCTCTCCTGCACCGTCTACGACTCCAACGGCGACTACATCGCGAGCGACGACGACAGCGGCAGCAACATGAATTTCAAAATCTACGCCAAGCTCGGATACAAACGCGACTATTACCTCGAGATTACGAATAACGAGGAGCGCGACGTTGAATTCACCGTCAAAAACTCCTACAGCGACGTCGCGTACGTCGAGGTCGTCAGCTGGCCGACGACGAAGACTTATCTCCCCTACATGACCTACGTCCGCACCGAAGGACTCGAATTCAAAATCACCTACACCGACGGCACGACCGCGAGATGGCTCCCCGCCATCGACTATTTCTCCCCCGACGGAATAAAGCTGGAAGCGAACATCATCGGCGAGATACAGATGGGCGAAAACGACGTCTATATGACCTGCTACGGCTTCGACTTCTATTTCACAATCAACGTCATCGACTACAATTTCGACGGCGCCAGAATCACCCGCATGCCGTATAAGTCGACCTACGTCGTCGGCGAAGATTACGACGTCGACACCGAGGGACTGGCAATCCAGCTCACCAAGAACGGCGTCGGCGTTGAAACGGTCAACTTCGGCGGCCGCTACGACGGTCTGCCCGAGCTCGTGCAGTTTTTCGACTTCACGCCTCCGATCCAGCTCGGCGAGAACGTCATCAATATCCAGTTCTTCAACGGAGTCACGGTGCCGGTCACCGTTTACGGCATCGAGAGTCCGGTCGCGTCCATCGAGCTGCTTAAGGCGCCCGACAAGACCGAATACTACGCCTACGGCGGCGGCTTCATGAACACCGACGTCACCGGCGCGAAGCTGCGCATCCGCTACACCGACGGCAGCAGCCGCGACGTCGTTATCGAAGATCCGTATGAAGAGATCGACGGATACAGAATCAGCTCGTACTTCGAGAACTACAATCTCGTTCTCGGCGAGAACACGCTCGTCATCGAATACATGGGCGCGAGCTGCACCGCCACCGTGACCGGCGTTCCCCTTCCGGTCACCGAGATCGGCTTCTACCGCCTCCCCGACCGCCTCGACTACTTCCTCGAAGAAGTCTCCGTGTCGCTGAAGGGCGCCGAGTTCTACATCAAATACGAAGACGGCTCCGAAAAGACCTTCGACATCGACGACAGTTATCTCATCTATGACGATATGTTCATCGAAGCGTTCCTCATGGAACAGCCCCACGTCGGGCAGAACCTCGTGACCGTCTACTATTACAACAAGACCGCGAGCTTCTACGTCAACTACTCCGACAACGGCATAAAGCGCGTCACCATCGCCGAGAACCCCGAGCTCCTCTCCTACTCGCAGACGAGCTTCGTCTCGCCGGAGGACCTCACGGGACTCAAGCTGAACATCCTTTACGAAAACGGCACAAGCGAGATATGGGACTACGACGCGAACGGCGGCATCTACCGCGGCGCCCCGGTCTTCTACGGCTACTACGTCGAAGAGGAGGGTCCGAACGCGCTTCCGCTTTCGGTCGCGGGCAAGCCGGTCACGCTCTACATCAACGGCACCGGCTTCTTCGTGATGGAGTGGTGGGTCGTCAGCAATCCCAACAGCGACGGCAACTGGGCGACCGTACACTTCGTGCTCGAGGACGGGGACGAATTTGAAGTCACCTTCGCCGCCGTCTACGACGAGGACGGCTACGCCGAGGGCGTTTACACGAGACCGGGTTACGGCAACTTCGGCTACTCCATCTACAGGGACGCCAAACAGGACGGCGAGCGCGGAGTCCAGATCTGGATCTTCGACCGCCTGATCTTCGCGCCCTACGCCGGCTGGAGCGGTAAAGGCGACATGGACGGCGACGGCGAGATCACCGTCGCGGACGCGCTGAAGGCGCTCCGCATCGCCGCGAAGCTCGTCAATCCGACCCCGGAGGATATCGCAATCGGCGACGTTGACGGCGACGGCGATATCACCGTCGCGGACGCGCTGAAGATACTCCGCGTTGCGGCGCAGTTGATACCCGCGAGCGAACTCGGCTAATGCGTCATCCTGAGGGCGCAGCCCGAAGGATCCCCAAAGTGACGCTCTCACGTTTATATTATGACCAAAACGGCTCCCTGTTCGGGAGCCGTTTCCCTATTGCTTTTTTTATTAATGTATGATAGTATTATAATATGTAGTATTATATCTACCAAAATATCAAAAAACGGAGGAACAAACCATGAAAAAACTCCTTGCGATTATTCTCACACTCGCGCTGCTTATCGGCGTCGCGCCGCTCGCGGTCTTCGCCGGCGGCGGCAACGACTTCCCCGACGAACCCTGCGCCAATCAGGGCGATCCGCTGCGCCCCGAAGGCGACTTCACCTTCACGCTCGACGGCGAAGGTTACGCCTACGTCGACTTCTACTCCGGCTCCGCGGGGTTCTACCTCTTCGAGTCCTCGACGAACAACGGCGCCGACGTCGTGGCCAACGTCTACGACAGCGAAGGTAACTACCTCGCTTCCGGCGACGATATCAGCTATGAGAACAAAAATTTCCGCGTCATCTGCTACGTCGGTTACAGGACCGACGTCTATCTCTACGTCGGCAACTGGAGCGACTACGCGACCGAGGTCACGGTCACCGCGACGCTGACCGACATTCAGGACGTCAAGATCATCGAATATCCGATCAAGGACGACTATAAGCTCGACCAGACCTGGCCCGACATCGGCGGACTGAACTATAAGATCACCTACAAAAACGGCGATTCCGCCTACTGGAAACCGGACGTCAACCAGAAATCCCCCGACGGCGTCTTATGCGAAGCGAGATTCACCGACGAGATCGCGATAGGGCAGAACTTCGTCGCGCTCTACGCCTACGGCGTCAAGCAGACCTACGGCGTCTTCTTCACTGAATACAGATACGACTCCGCCGAGGTCGTGACGATGCCCGACAGGACCGATTACATCGTCGGCGTCGACGACTATTTATTTGATCCGACCGGAATGGTAGTGCGCCTTTACAACCACGGCGAAGAGTATATGGATATCTACTTCGACGATCTCTATGAATATCCGATGATGTATTTCGAAAACATTGACTACCCCAACGAATACAAGCTCGGCGATAACGAGGTCAAGGTCAACTTCGCCGGCGGCGTCTCCGCGACGCTGACCGTCACCGGCGTGGAGAACTACGTCGACTCCATCCAGCTGACGAAACTGCCCGACAAGACCGAATACACCGTCTACGACGAGTATTCCGAATACGTCAGCATGAAAGGCGCGCAGATCCGCATCAATTTCAAGGACGGCACCCACGACTATTTCGACGTTGAAGACAACTATTACTTCAACGGTCACTATATTTATGTCGACCTGCAGGACGGCTGGAGGGTCAACGAAGGCGCGAACGTCGTCGTGGTTTCCTACTGCGACAAAACCTGCACATTCAACGTCACCGGCGTCCCGACCAATATCGAGAGCATCGAGCTGATGCAGTGGCCCGACCGCACCGTCTACTACGGCACCAACGCGATGCTCGACCTCGACGGCATGATTATGAACATCAACTACAAGGACGGCTCCTACGATACCTGCACCTTCGCGAACGGAAGCCGCCTTCCGAACGGTATCGGCGACGTCTTCGACTACGTCGACGCCTGGACGGACGACAGCGGATTCGGCCACCTGAAGGTCAACGTAAGCTTCCGCGGCTTCATGACCTACTACTACGCCGACTTCTACGAGAGCGACGTCACCCGCGTGACCGTCGCCAACGATCCCGACCGCACCGTTTTCAACCTGAACAGCATAATCATGCGCGAGGATCTTAACGGGCTGAAGCTCAACGTCTATCACTCCGACGGATCCATGGAGACCTGGGACTACACCGCGAACAACGGATACTATAACGGCTACGACGCCTTCGGCGACTACGTCAGACACCTCAACGCCTCCGGCGACTTCGCCGTCATACTGGATATCGGCGGCTACGACGCCGTCGTCTATCTGGAGGTCGAACCGCTCTGGATACTCTATTACGAAGTGATCAGAGAGGCGGACCCCGACGGCAGCAACGCCGTCATCAAGTTCACGCCCGAGGGTGACGCTCTCGCCTTCACAGCTGCGTTCCCCGCCGTGTTCAACACCAACGACTTCGCCGAGGGCTATACCGAGACGAACGGCGACAAGTTCCCCTACTCGATCTTCCGCAACGTCAAGGGCGAAGATAACACGCCGGGCATAATGATCTATATTTTCGATCTTCAGATATTCGTTCCCTACGGCGAAGGCGGCTGGAGCGGCAAGGGCGACATGGACGGCGACGGCGAAATCACGGTCTCCGACGCGCTGAAGGCGCTCCGCATCGCCGCGAAGCTCGTGAACCCGACCGAAGAAGACATCGCCATCGGCGACGTTGACGGCGACGGCGAAATCACCGTCGCGGACGCGCTGAAGATTCTCCGCGTCGCCGCGAAGTTAATTGACGCAAGCGAACTCGGGGATAAGCAACAGCAGATCTCTCAGTAAACAAGTAATCAGAATATAATAACTACGGAGGAAAAACATGAAACGCATCATTTCCGTCATCCTCACATTCGCGCTGCTTATCGGCGTAGCGCCGCTCGCGGTCTTCGCAGGCGGCGGGAACGACTTCCCGCCCGTGCCCTGCGTTAACGAGGGCGACCCCATCCGCGGCGAAGGCGACTTAACCTTCAACTACACGGGCGACGCCGTCTACATTGACTTCTACTCCGGCTCCGCGGGAATCTACGTCTTCGAGTCGACGAGCGATCTGGATCTCCAGGTCTACGTCTATGACAGCGACGGCAACCTGCTCGCGCGCGACGACGACTCCGGCGAGGACCGTAACTTCAAATGCTACTGCTACGTCGGATTCAAGACCGACGTCTACCTCTGGGTAGGCGGATTCGGCAGCTCGACCGGTCAGGTCACCGTTTCCGCGACCTATTCCGACGTCACGGGCGTCGAACTCAAGCATTACCCTGACAAAACGACCTACCTGCCGACCGACAGCAGTCCCGACCTTGAGGGCCTCGTCTTCGAGATCAGCTACAGGAACGGCGACAAGGCGACCTGGATCCCCTATGACGGCCGCTGGTCCACCATCGACTCCCCGGACGGCGTTGCGTGCAGAGCCGAATTCGACAACGAGATCCAGGCCGGCTACGAAAACGGCGTTACCTTAAGCTGCTACGGCTATAATTTCCACTACTACATTTCGGTCCGCGCCTACTACTTCGACGAGGCGCGCGTTACCCGTATGCCCTACAGGACGGAATACATCGTCGGGCTCGAAGACCGCAGCTTCTACCCCAACGGCATGCTGATCCAGCTCTATAAAAACGGTTCGCCCGTCGAAACGGTCAACTTCAACAACGAGTCCGAGCAGCATCCGTTCGTTCAGGAATTCGTAACCCCCGAAGAATACGCCCTCGGCGATAACGAAGTCACGGTAAGGTTCACCAACGGCGTCACCGCCGAGCTGACCGTCACCGGCATCGAGAATCCCTATACGTCCATCGAGATGGTTAAACTCCCCGATAAAATGCTCTACGACATCACCCCCACCGGCTTCTTCTTTACCCCCGATCTGACCGGCGGCGTGCTGCGCATCAACTACAAAAACGGTGATCACTACGATTACGAATTCGACAACTCGTTCGAGAATATGATACTCGGACATTATTACACTTATCAGTTCGAAAACTGGAATCTCGAAGTCGGCGCGAACACGGTCATTATCGAGTTCTGCGGCATGACCTGCAGATTCGACGTCACCGGCGTCGCCTCCAACATAAAGGGCATCGAGCTGATTAAGCTCCCCGACCGCCGCGACTTCTACGTCGGAGAGACGCATCCCTCCATCATCGGCGCGAAGCTCCGCGTCGACTACGTCGACAACACCTATAAGGTCATCACCTTCGACAAGGAGGAGAGATACGTCGACGGCTTCTACATCGACTTCTGGTTCGACGGCCCCGCCGTCGTCGGCCCGAACACCGCCACTCTCTGGTACGGCGGTTACAGCGCCACGATCGACGTCACATTCCACGAAAACAACATCAAGCGCGTCACCGTCGCGCACGAACCGAACAAAACGGAGTTCGGCCTCCACTCCGTCATTCTGCCTGAGGATCTCGACGGGCTCATCCTCAACATCACCTACAACGACGGCTCGCAGGAAAGCTGGGTCTATTCCGAGAACAACGGCCGCTTCAAGGGCGCGGACGTCTTCTACAGCGACAGTATCGAAAGAAGCGGCTACAATCCCATTGAGCTCGATATGGCGGGACATCCCGCGACGCTCTACCTGCTCGCGAAGGACTTCTTCGTGATGAGCCACAAGATCATCAGGAACGCCGACGCCAACGGCAGCAACGCCAACGTCACCTTCTATCTCGAGGACGGCGACAGCATCAACGCGACCTTCCCCGGCGTCTACGAAGGCGACTACGCCTCCGGTTATATCGGAATCGCCGGCTTCGGCAACTACAGCTACTCCCTCTACCGCAACGTCGTTCAGGACGGAGTCAAAGGCGTGCACCTCTATGCTTTCGGACTCAACAATCCGATCTTCATCCCGATGGAAGAAGGCGGCGCCATGAAGGGCGATATGGACGGCGACGGCGAAATCACCGTCGCGGACGCGCTGAAGGCGCTCCGCATCGCCGCGAAGCTCGTGCAGCCGACCGAGGAAGACATCGCGCTCGGCGACGTCGATAACGACGGCGAGATCACCGTCGCCGACGCGCTGAAGATACTCCGCGTCGCCGCGAAGCTGGCCGACGCAAGTTCGCTCGGATAATCAAAGCGGGTCTTTTCGGTAAGTGTCAGATAATTATATGGAGGAAAATATGAAACGCATACTTTCCGTTATCATCGCCCTCGCGCTGCTCATCGGCGTAATGCCGCTCGCGGTCTTCGCCGAAGGCGGCACCGTCGCGTCGACGATTGCGATAACCTACGATACTTCGATGGTCATAACCACCACGCGCCTGACCGGCGAAGAGGTCACCGTTATGCTCCGCGAAGCCGTCACCTCGCCCAAGGGCACCGGGATCGACGATCCTTCGCAAAGCTGGCTCGTTTACGTCAGCAAAGGCTCAAACTACACGGGACTGGTATATAAAGACGAAGACGACCGCTTCGTCAATATTTATGACAGCACGGAAAAGCTCGACCCCTCGCGCGAATACTACTATTGGTTCAACGTCGAAAACAACGACTATAACGACTTTTACTGGGACGTCGACAACCTGCCCTCAGTCACCGTCAACGGCGTCGCCGCCGACGTCGTCTGCTGGAACGGCCAAAGCGAGACCGGCGACATAAACGTCTATATCAAGGCGCCGCTCGACGAGACCGGCGACGCGGTCGCCCTGGTCGAAATCGCGCCGGAGCGGACAGTCGTCCAACGCGGAACGCAGAAACAGTTTGAGACCACCGTTTACGGCACCTCCGACCTGATCACCTGGTCGGTCTCCGGCAACTCAAGTCCCTCGACGTATATAAATCCCTACGGCGTGCTGACAGTCACCGCAGGCGAGACAGCCGAAAAGTTGACCGTAACCGCGAAGTCTAAGGTCAGCGCCGCCTCCGACAGCGCCGAAGTCGCGCTGATCGACGAGCCCGTCCGCATCGAAAGCGTCACCGTCGATCCCGTCTCCGCCTCAGTCAAGCGCGGCGAAGACGTCGATATTACCGCTGCTATCACCGGCACCGACGTTCTCGACTTAGCGGTCGAGCTGACCGGCGCAAACAGTTATTATACAACATGGACGGAAATCTCAAGGATCGGCAATACTTACGTCTACCGAATCACTCCCAACCAGGATGAGACCGCGGAAACGCTGACCCTAGTCGTCACCTCCGTCGCCGACCCGACGAAGACCGCCTCCGCGACGATCGCCGTTCTTCCCGGCGACCCGGTTGCTCATAATATAGAGCTGCAATACAACGCGAGCGCCTTTACACTGACGACGGATATGACCGGCAGGCAGGCGAGCGAGGCGTTCCGCGACTCGCTGATCACCAAATACGGCACCTCCCTCGAGAATCCGGACGGCTGGTTCCTCTATTGCGACAGAAACTCCGGCAGCTACACGTCGCTCGCCCGGTTCAACGAAGAACAAGATCGCTTTGACAGCGTCTACAACAGCGATGAAAAGCTCAACCTGACAGACGAATACTATCTCTACTTCAACATCGAGAACTGCAGCGGCTTTGAATGGGATCTCGATAACCTCCCCTCCGTCACCGTCAACGGCACACCGGCGGACGTCGTCTGCTGGCGCAGCAAGGCCATCACCGGCGACGTTGACGCCTTCGTCAAGGTCACGGTCGTCGCGGGCACCGGCGTCATAAAGGGCGACATGGACCACGACGGCGGGATCACCGTCGCGGACGCGCTGAAGGCGCTCCGCATCGCCGCGAAGCTCGTCGCCCCGACCGAAGAAGACATCGCTCTCGGTGACGTCGACAGCGACGGCGAGATCACCGTCGCCGACGCGCTGAAGATCCTCCGCGTCGCCGCGAAGCTGGCTGACGCGAGCAGCTTGGAATAAGCGAGAAAAACAGGCCTCCCCTGTGCAAGGGGAGGTGGCGAGGGCGGCGGTCACGCCGTCCGAGACGGAGGGGTTGTTGGTTCCCATAAAACCAACGCCCGATTTCACGGACGGGCGTTGCCCGTCCCTACGGCTCGCTTCGCGAGCGACAACCCCTCAGGCGCTCCGCGCCAGCTCCCCTTGCACAGGGGAGCCCCACACAGTCCAAATACACATTACATACAAGAAAGGAACTACGTTATGAGCATTTTCGATTCCCTCAAAAAGGCGGCGGACAGCGTCGCCGGCGGCTTCAAAAAAGAACAGAAGACCGAGACCTTCACCTTCGCCGCGCTGCCCGAAAGCGTCGGCGAAATGAAGGCCCTGCCCGAAGGCGCCCTCGATTCCCCCTTCAAGACCGCGGCGCTCTCGATATGCGCGCTCTGCGCCTACGCCGCCGCGCCCGAGATCGGCACTCAGATGCTGGACTTCCTCAAGGGACCGCAGCCCCTCTCCCCACTCGACAAGCAATTCCTGCGCGACCGTTTCATGGACGGCAAATATTACGTGCCCTTCTCTTATTTCGAAGGCGCCGTCCCCGGCAACGACTACACCCCCGCGCAGCCCTACAAGGTGACCTTCTTCACCAACCCCTACTCCTTCGATAACGAGGGCTACGTCAAGCTCTTCGTCCGTTCCGGCGGCGCCGACAGCGAACGCTACGTCGTGCTGCGCCAGAAGGGCGAGCAGTGGTTCCTCTGGGAGCACCAGGGTCTGCTCGCGAGCATCCGCGAGCCGAAGGCGAACGATCCGTGGGCGTGAGCAAACGCTGACGCGTTTGCAGCTAAATTCACGCTTCGCGTGAGCTGATGAAAAAACCGCTTCCCAAAAGGGAAGCGGTTTTTGAATATGATTTGACTTGCTTACAGCAGCTCGGCGGCGGCTTTGTCGATGAAGACGTTGACGTCGGGGTGGAGCTGGAGTATCGACGCCGGACAGAGCGGGTCGACGCCGCCGGTCAGCATCGAAGCGATCGCCTGCGCCTTCGCCCCGCCGTTGGCGACGAGAACGATGCTCTTGGCGGACATTATCGCGCCCATGCCCATCGTCACGGCGAAGCGCGGGACCTCTTCCTCGCTTGCGAAAAAGCGGGCGTTCGCCTTTATCGTGTTCTCGGTCAGCGCGACCTTGTGCGTTTCGGCGGTGAAGAAGCCGTCCGGCTCGTTAAAGCCGATATGGCCGTTGCCGCCGATGCCGAGCACCTGGATATCCGCGCCGCCAGCCGCGGCGATCGCGGCGTCGTATTCCTCGCACTCAAGCTCGATATCCTCCGCCATGCCGTTCGGTACGCGGGTGTTCGCCTTGTCGATGTTGACGCGGTCAAAGAGGTTTTTATTCATGAAATACCTGTAGCTCTGGTCGTTCTCCGGCTCGAGCGGATAGTATTCGTCCAGATTGAAGCTGCGGACGGCGGAGAAATCGAGGTCGCCCGCCTCGTACATGCGCGTCAGCTCGTCGTAGACGCCGACCGGCGAGGAGCCGGTGGCGAGCCCGAGGATAATATCCGGTTTTTTCTTCATGCGCTCGGCGATGAACGCCGCGGCGGCTCTCGAAAGCCCCTCGTAGCTGTCGAATACCTCGACCTTTATGTTGTCTTTGAAACCGTAATAGAGTTTTTCCATTTTCGGTGCCTCCTATTTGTCGGCGAGACGCGCCCTGATGACCTCCGCGGCTTCGGAAACGACGCGCTGCGCCTTCTCCTCGTCGCCGCACTCGACCATCACGCGGATAAGCGGCTCGGTGCCGGATTCGCGAACGACGATGCGTCCGTCGCTGCCGAGCTCCGTCTTCGCGGCGTCGATCGCCTTGCGGACGACGGAGTCGGTGTAAAGCCGCTCCTTGCCCGCGGGACTGACGCGGACGTTAATCATATGCTGCGGATAGCGCGTCATAACGCGCTTGAGCTGTCCGATCGGCGCGTCGCTGCGCGTCAGCATATCGAGCACCTGAAGCGCGGTGAGCTGTCCGTCGCCTGTCGTCGCGAACTCTTTGAAGATAATATGTCCCGACTGCTCGCCGCCGAGGGAGTAGCCGTTAATCAGCATTTCCTCGAGCACGAAGCGGTCGCCGACCTTCGTCGGAATGAAGGCGATGCCGTTCTCGGAGCAGAATCGGTTGAAACCGAAGTTTGTCATTATCGTGCCGACGACGGTGTTTTTGTTCAGCGTGCCGCGCTGCTTCATATCGACGGACGCCATCGCCATTATCATGTCGCCGTCGACGATCTCGCCCGCCGCGTCGACCATCAGGCAGCGGTCGGCGTCGCCGTCGAACGCGATGCCGAGGTCGTAGCCGCCCGCAACGACGCCTTCGCAGAGTTTCTCCATATGCGTCGAGCCGCAGCCGGCGTTTATATTCACGCCGTCCGGCTCCGCGAAGATGATGTCGCAGTCGCAGAGCTTCGGGAAAAGCACCGGCGCGGTGACGGAGGCAGAGCCGTTCGCGCAGTCGATGAGCGCGCGGACCTTGAAACCGCCTCCGACGGTTGAGGCAAGATACTCCACGTAGTCCTCTACCGCCCTCTCGGCGCGGCGCACCCTGCCGACGGCGGCGCCGTCGCAGGCGAAGAACTCGCCGCCGAGCACGAGCGTTTCGACCTTTTCTTCAAGCAGGTCGGGCAGCTTGTAGCCGTCGCCGCTGAATATCTTAATGCCGTTATACTCCGCGGGGTTGTGCGACGCGGAGATCATGACGCCGGCGTCCGCCTTGTATTTGCGGACGAGGTACGCGACCGCGGGAGTCGGCACGACGCCGAGCTCCAGCACGTCCGCGCCTGCGGCG
>JAFZXI010000024.1 GCA_017616855.1 Clostridia bacterium
GCGGGCTTCGGACGCGGCGGCTTCCGCCTTTTCGCGTTCGTCGCGCAGCTTCGCCGCCTGCTCGAAGTTCTGCTCCTTCACGGCGGCGTCAAGCTCCGCCGCTATGGCGCGGACCTTCTCCTCCGCTTCCTTGACGGAGGCGGGAGGCGTATGACTGCCGATGCGGACGCGGGACGCCGCTTCGTCTATAAGGTCTATCGCCTTGTCTGGCAGGTATCTGTCGGTGATGTAGCGCGAGGAGAGGTTCACCGCCGCCTCGATCGCCTCGTCGGAGATGATGACGGAGTGGTGCGCCTCGTATTTGTCGCGCAGTCCTTTCAGGATCGCGACGGTCTGTTCCTTGGTCGGCTCGCCGACGGTTATCGGCTGGAAGCGGCGTTCGAGCGCGCTGTCCTTCTCGATATGCTTGCGGTATTCGTCAAGCGTCGTCGCGCCGATGACCTGCAGCTCACCGCGCGCGAGCGACGGCTTCAGGATGTTGGAGGCGTCTATCGCGCCTTCGGCGCCGCCGGCGCCGATGATCGTGTGCAGCTCGTCGATGAAGAGTATCACGTCGCCGGACTTCTTCACCTGGTCGATGACCGCCTTGATGCGTTCCTCAAACTCACCGCGGTATTTCGTGCCGGCGATCATAGAGGTAAGGTCGAGCGCGAGCAGGCGCTTGTTTTTCAGGTTCTCGGGAATGTCGCCCTCGGCGATCTTAAGCGCGAGGCCTTCGGCGACCGCGGTCTTGCCGACGCCCGGCTCGCCGATAAGGCAAGGGTTGTTCTTAGTGCGGCGGGAAAGGATCTGCGTGATACGCTCGATCTCTTCCTCCCTGCCGATGACGGGGTCGATCTTGCCCTGCTTCGCGAGCGCGGTCAGGTCGCGGCTGTATTTCTTCAGCGCGTCGCCCTTTGCTTTGCCGCCGGCGCCTTCGGGCTCGCCCTCCTCGGCTTCCTCCTCGTACGCCTCGCGGCATTCCGCGAGGAGCTCCTCGAGCACGGCGCTGACGTTTCCGCAAAGCTCGCTGATGATGCGCGCGCCGATGTTGTTGTTCTCTTCAATGATGGCGATGAGCAGGTGCTCCGCGCCGATAAGGCGCTTGCCCATTCTGTTCGCCTCCGCGAGCGAAAGCTCGACGATGCGCTTCGTGCGCGGAGTCAGTTCGGCGTTCACCACCTGCGCGGGATCGCCTCTGCCGATAGCGGCTTCTATCTTTTCGACGACGGCCTTTTCGGTGACGCCGTTGTTTTCAAGCACCTTCGCCGCGACGGAGTTGCCCTCGCGGATAAGTCCGAGCAGCAGGTGCTCGCTGCCGATGTATGCGTGTCCGAGCTCTTTGGCGGCCTTGACGCTCAGGTCGAGCGCCGCGGACGCCTCTTCGGTAAATCTTCTGTTATACATAAGTCATTCCTCCTTTTGGGGATTCGCGCGGAACGCGCTTACGCGTTCTTTTTGCCGCGCAGGATATCCCTGATGCGCGCCGCTTCCTCGAAGTTCTCGGCGGCGACGGCTTCTTTCATCTGCGCCTCCAGTTCTTCGCGCGAAGGCGCTTCGTTTTTGGGCGGTTCGGCTTCGTCCGGAGCCGCCTTCGGCTTCGGCAGCGGCATGCCGCCGAAGACGCTGTAGCACTCGCCGCAGCCGAGCCGGCCGTTGCGGGTGATGTCCGCGAGCGTGGAGCCGCAGACGGGGCAGCGCTTTTCGCGCTGTACGCGGGAGGCGCCGGAAGGCGCGAGCGTTCTCGGCATCGCCGCGTTCAGCAGTCCGCCGAAGAACCCGTTTCCGAACAGGTCGCCGCCGAAGTTCAGCATCTCTCTGCCGAAATCGGGGATACTGACTCCCTTTTCCGCGGCGCAGTCCGCGCAGAGCTTATAGCTCTTTTTTCTGCCGTTTATGTTTTCCTCGTAGAAGACGGTCGCTTCATTCTTTTTGCAGTTTTCGCACAACATATTGATCGCTCCTTTCAAGCGTGGTATTTATATAATGAAGAAAATCAAATATTCAGCAGCATGTTTTTCAGAAGGTCGGCGCGTATCGCCCCGGCGGTCTCCGGCGGAAGCGAAGCAACGCTCCGCGCGCGGAGCGCGGCGAGGATAAGCTTGCCCTCATGCTCCGGAACGCAGCCGTTGGCGACGAGGTTGCGCAGTATCGCGAGGGCGGAGTTCATATCTATATATGTGCCGATGTTGTTGACGATATGCATGCGGTAGCCGTCGCGCGAGCCGTCAACCATGCGGATACGGATGTAGCCGCCGCCTCCGCGCCTGCTCTCTACGATATACCCCTGCTCCGGAGTGAAGCGGGACGATATAACGTAGTTGATCTGGCTCGGAACGCAGCCGAGCTTGCCCGCAAGCTCGTTGCGCCCGATCTCCGCGGCGCCGTCGTTTTCGATAAGCTCGCGTATCATCTCGTATATCCTGTCCGTCATTGCCATGGTGTGCGCCTCCGTTTCACTTTTTGACTTTGACTTTCTTTGACCTTTCGAGAGATATTATAACACCCCTTGCGGATTTGTCAAGGGGTGTTTTGAAAAAAGTTGTGATTTTTTTGTTAAAATCGCGGCGCGGCGTTCACAGCGAGAGCGGAACGCGGTGGACGGACGTGTAGACGAGGCGGCCGTCGACGCGGTCGGAGCGCATGAGGACGAATTCGGTCACGAAGGCGCTCTCCTTCGGCACGTCGACTTCCGGCTTCCCCGGGCAGTCGAGCCGGCGCGCGATGGTGATATGCGGTTTGAAGGGCTTGGGGTCGAGCGTGAAACCGGCGGCGCGGAGCGCGTCGCGCACCTTCCCGGCAAGGCGCTGCATATCGGGGTTATGGTGCGCGCCGACCCAGAAGACGTCGCCGAAGGCGCCGCTCCCCTCGAGCGCGACGCGGAACGGCGCGGCTTTCACGGTATCGAGCGCGGCTTTGGCGTCCGCGAGGCGCGGCGTTTCGCCGATGAAGGCGAGGGTCAGGTGCATATTCTCGCGGCGGGTGAAGTTCGCCCGCGCGCCCTGCTCCTTCAGCGAGGTTATGACGGACGCGAGCGCGTCTTTAAGCTCCTGCGGGAACTCTATCGCGACGAACAGTCTCATGGGATACTCCTTTTTAATAACCGGCGGATTTCTCTTTTGCAAGACAATTATACCACCACGCGCCGCGGATTTCAATGCAAAAACGCTTGACAAATCACGGCGCGGATAATATAATAACGCTTGTCGCCGGTGTAGCTCAGTCGGTAGAGCAGCTGATTTGTAATCAGCAGGTCGGGGGTTCATGTCCGTCCACCAGCTCCACGAATCGCCGCAGGCGATTCGTCACAACTGAATTCTTCTGTATCAAATCGAAGCCCAGCGA
>JAFZXI010000025.1 GCA_017616855.1 Clostridia bacterium
CCTGCTGCCCGCGCTTCCGACGAAGGTCGCGAACGCCGCGGGCGCCGGCGACGCGTTTATCGCCGCGCTCGTCTGCGCGCTCGGCAGGGGAGCGGACCTGCGTCTTTCCGCGGATTACGGTCAAAAAGCCGCGAAGATCGCGCTTGAAAGTCCCGCCGCGGTCAGCGAAAACCTTTCGCTTGCCGCGCTTGAAGAATAATAACGACAAGGAGAAAAACGCATGAACAAATATCTCGATATTTCGCCTGAAGTCAAGGCGGCGCTCGACGCCGGCAAGCCCGTCGTCGCGCTCGAATCCACGATAATCTCCCACGGAATGCCGTATCCGCAGAACGTGGAGACCGCGCTGACCGTCGAGCGCACGATACGCGAAAACGGCGCCGTACCGGCGACGATAGCAATCATCGGCGGCAGACTCAAGGCGGGGCTTTCGCCCGAGGAGATTGAATATCTCGGCAAAGAGGGAACAAAGGTCACGAAGGCGTCGCGCCGCGATCTGCCAGTGCTCGTCGCGCGCGGAGCCGACGGAGCCACCACTGTCGCGACGACGATGATAATCGCGGCGATGGCGGGGATAAAGGTCTTCGCGACCGGCGGCATCGGCGGCGTACACCGCGGAGCCGAAACGACGATGGATATTTCCGCCGACCTCGAGGAACTCGCCGGCACGCCCGTGATGGTCGTCTGCGCCGGCGCGAAGTCGATCCTCGATCTCGGACTCACGCTCGAATATCTCGAGACGAAGGGCGTTCCCGTCATCGGTTACGGCACCTACGAGCTGCCCGCGTTCTATACGCGCAAAAGCGGCTTCGGCGTCGACTATCGCATCGATACGCCCGCGGAGCTCGCCGCTGCGTTCAGGGCGAAACTCGATATGGGGCTGCGCGGCGGTATGCTCGTCACCAACCCGATACCCGAGGAGTATTCGATGGACCCCGACTACATCAACGGCGCGATAGACGAAGCGGTGAAGGAAGCGGAAGCGCTCGGCATCCACGGCAAAGCGACGACGCCCTTCCTGCTCGCGAAGATAAAGGACATCACCGGCGGCGACAGTCTGGAAGCGAACATAAAGCTCGTGCTTAACAACGCGACGCTCGCCGCGAAAACCGCCGCAGAACTCGCGAAGGCGTAAACGCTATTTGCGTAAACTGATTTGCATAGAAAAACAAAAGGGTCTCGCCGCACGCGGCGAGACCCTTGATATTAATTTATAACTATTCGGTTTCGCTTTCGTTTTCGCTGTTTTCTTCAATCTGCGCGGGCTGCGGCTCGTCCGGTTTTTCGTCTTCGTGCTTGACTTCGTTATAGAAGTTGACTATGACGGAGGTAATCAACGCGACGACGACTATGCCGTAGATGCCGAGAATCACCGTAAGCACGCGCGAAGCGAGCGAAACGACCGTGTAATCGCCGAAGCCGATCGTCGTCACGACCGAGAAGCAGTACCAAAGCGCGTCCGTGAAGCTCGGGATTCCCGACTCGAGCGCGGTGAAAACGAACGAGAATGAAATCATCAGCAGCACGAGTCCGAAGAGTATCTCAGCCGCGTAGGTTTTGCGCAGTATCTTTTTCAGCACGCCGAAGCGCATCTGCGAGAACGATATGACTATGATATGCCCGAGCGCCGCGCTGGCGATTACGACAAGGTGGAACAGGAGGATGATCGCATAATCCTTCTCATGCACGAAATACAGCGAAAGCGTCAAGTAAACGATGAAGAGCGTCAGCAGGACGTTGAATACCACGTTGCGCGGCTTATGATTGCGGATAATCGAAAGGACGCGGTTGGCGGCAATGACGAGCAGGTAGACCGCGAAAAGCGTTGCGAGGAGATGATAACTCATATCGAAAATGAACGGCAGAACGCTCGCTGCCGCGAAAGCCCCGGCGTAACAAAGGTTTTTTACAAAAGCCATGCGGTCGCTCTTTCGCGCGTTCAGCGCCTGCATGAGCTTCGATACCGCGAGCAGTATGTAGATGATGAAATAGTTCGCGATAACGGAGGAAGGATCGGCCGTCTGCGTTATCGCTTTCAGCACAAAAACAAGGCAGGCGGCAGACGCGATGCTGTCGCATACTTTGACCGCACGATTTATAAAGGCGTCCGACGGGCGATGAAGTTTCATATGCCTATTCCTTTCATTTCTGCTCCGATACGTATTACGTCATATATGGATTCAAAATAGACGAGTACTATCAGAATGATGCCGGCAATCGGAATGTAGGTGTCGAGAGCGGGGAAGCGCGGCTTGCGGTTATAGGAGAACAGCAGCATCACCGGCGCGATGAACAGAAGCGGAACCGAAGCGCCTATGCCGCATCTGAGGACGAACATTGCCGCCGAAACAGCGGCGGTCTGGAACGCTTCCGTGCCGTAGGCGGGCCCTGCGATTATCGAGCAGATCACCGCCGCGATCAGGAAATCGATCACCGCCGCGCTCGCCATTATGATGGCGGCGTGCACCGAGAAATGCCAGGAGTTCGCGTTCGTGCCGAGGAATTCGTTGTATTCCTCGCGCGTTTTGCCGTTCTTTCTGAACTTGCGCTCGCGCCGTTTTATGAAAAGCGCCAGCGCGATAAAGACGATGAACTCAAACGGCGGCTTCGTCGTGAGCAGGGGGAAGAAGAAGGGTGAGAGCGAGATTTTTTCGAGCCCCGCGAGGAGCTTCAGCAATATCGAAACCGCTTCATACAGGATCGGCAGCAGCGCGAACAACCGGAAGATGATGAGCTTCTTGCCGACGAAAACCTTTTTCGGCTGGTGGTTCAAAAAGAACATCACGAGCGTACAGAGGAACAGGTCGAGGAAAATATTGAATGAGATGAACCCGTTGCCCGCGATCATGGACGCGAGCATCGCGCGCGCCTCCTCGCGCGTTCTGGAAAGCGCCATAAGGCCGACCGCATAACGTTCAAACAAAAGCAGATACGCCAGAAAAACGCCCGCGGAAAGCGCGCCGAAGCGTATCAGC
Source organism: Clostridia bacterium (assembly GCA_017616855.1). GTDB lineage: Bacteria > Bacillota > Clostridia > Oscillospirales > RGIG8002 > RGIG8002. Next base: position 2,976 of record JAFZXI010000025.1, read on the forward strand.
AGCTTTCTGTATCCCTCTCTTGCGCTCAGTATCACCGCGAAGTTGGCTATGAGCAGCAGCGGCGTCGCGAGCTCCTTGAGGAACGAAAGGATGGTCGACAGCGTCCCGAAACTTGCCAGAATGCCCGGGTTGAACTTCGACGCTATCGTGATCATCACGCTTATCTGCGCGGCGGCGATGAACAGCCACGCCGCGATACGGAAATGCTGATAGTTTATGACGCCGCGATAACGGATGTCGTTGGTATGATCTATCTCATGTATTTTTCTGCGCTTTCCCATTCTCTCGCCCCGCTTCCGTGCTTGGAATAAAATACGATTTAGTTAATTATAAAGTATTATATCACATTTTTCAACATATTAAGCGAAAAAATGCGGTTTCGGTCTGTAAATTGCGCGTTTGGAGCTCTTTTCGAATCCCGGCGCTCTTCACCGTGCGCGACAGCAAATCGCAGTTTTCGACTCTCGCTTGCGCAACGCTCCCCCGGAGCGTTGCTGCCGATCCGCCTTCGGCGGACCGGAGCTCGGTTCGAATCCCGGCGCTCTTCACCGTGCGCGACAGCAAATCGCAGCTTTCGATTCTCGCTTGCGCAACGCTCCCCCGGAGCGTTGCTGCCGATCCGCCTTCGGCGGACCGGAGCTCGGTTCGAATCCCGGCGCTCTTCACCGTGCGCGACAGCAAATCGCAGCTTTCGACTC
>JAFZXI010000026.1 GCA_017616855.1 Clostridia bacterium
CCAATATCTTCGGCTCATGCCGCGCGCTAAGCGAGATCATACTGCGCGAGGGCGTCGAGGCGATAAGCGGCGGAGACGAGACCGCGGTCGCGTCCGTGAAAAAACTGCGATTCCCCGAATCGCTGGCGAGCTGCGAAGCGGGCGCCTTCACCGGCAGGACCATAAAGGTCTGCGGCAAGCGCGGAAGCTACGCCGAGACCTTCTGCGCCGAAAACGCGAGGTATTCTTTCACCGAGCTTATACGCGGCGATATCGACGGCGACGGCAGAGTTTCGGTTACGGACGCGCTCGAGATGCTCCGCATTTCGCTCGGCATGAAAAAGACGGATATCGACACGGCCGAAAAGATGGATATGGACGGCGACGTCCGGTTGACGATTTCGGACGTACTGTTGACAATGCGTGTCGCGGCAGGCGTCGCGTAACGGAAAGGGAATAATAAATGGCTGTCAGAACTATACTTAAATTCGGAGAGGAAACGCTTCGCAAGCGCTCTCGCGAAGTCGAGAAAATCGACGAAAGGATAATCACGCTCGTCGAGGATATGAAGGAAACGATGGCGCTCGCCAACGGCGTCGGCCTTGCCGCACCGCAGGTCGGAGTGCTCCGCCGCGTCGTGATAGTCGAGCTTGAGGAGATCGGCGTCGTTGAACTCATCAACCCGGTCATCAAGAAGACCTCAGGACACCAGGAGGACATCGAGGGCTGCCTTTCCGACCCCGGCGAATACGGCATAACCAAGCGCCCGATGAACGTGACCGTCGAAGCGCTGAACATCAAAGGCGAAAAGGTGAAATACTCCGTCAGCGGACTCTCCGCGAGGGCGGTCTGCCACGAGGTCGACCACCTCGACGGCAAGCTCTTCATAGACTGCGTCGTGCGTATGCTCGATCCGGAAGAGCTGAACAGCGAAGGGAAGAAATAACTTGAAAGTGATATTCATGGGGACGCCGGATTTCGCCGCCGTCACCCTTAAAACGCTTATGGAGCGCGGCTTTGACGTCTGCGCCGCGATAACGCAGCCGGACAGAGTCAACGCCCGCGGCAACAAGGTCGTACCCGGTCCCGTCAAGACGCTTGCGGAAAGCGCCGGTATACCGGTGTATCAGCCGCTTTCCCTGCGCCACGGCGAAGGGGATGAGATATTCGCGAAGTACCGGCCCGACGTCGCGGTCGTCGCCGCTTACGGCAAGATCCTGCCGGCGTCGCTGCTCGGAATGCCGCGCATCTGCTGCGTGAACGTCCACGCCTCGCTGCTTCCGGCATACAGGGGCGCTTCGCCGATACAGACGGCGATAATCAACGGCGAGACCGTCACCGGCGTAACGATAATGCAGCTCGACGAGGGCATGGATACCGGCGACGTCCTCGCTTCCGAAAGCGTGGAGATACCGCCGGAAATGACCGCGGGCGAGCTTTTCGACGCGCTCGCCTCCGTCGGAGCGGAGCTGCTGGCCGAAACGCTTCCGAAACTCGACGCGGGGGAGATAACTCCGCTCAAGCAGGACGAAAGCAAGGCGACCTACGCGCCGATGATTTCCAAAGAAGCGGCGTTTATCGATTATAACAACAGTGCCGGAAGCATAGTGAATCTTGTCCGCGGGCTGAACCCGAACCCGACCGCCCGCACCGAGATAAACGGCAGCCGGCTGAAGGTTTACAAAGCCGCGCCCGGCGGCGAAACCGCGCTTCCCGCAGGCGAAGCTTACGAAAAGGACGGCGCCATCGCCGTTGCCTGCGGCGACGGCAGAGAGGTGCTTCTCACGGAGGTGCAGGGCGAGGGCGGAAAGCGTATGGATTCCGCCGCTTTCCTGCGCGGGCACCCGATAGTCAGAAAGAGGTAAGAGCATGTGGTACATTGATTACTGGTATATCATTCTTGTAATACCCGCGCTGATATTCATGCTTATAACGCAGATCGTCGTGAAATCCGCCATCAGCAAATACGGCGAGGTCCGCAACGCCAGAGGGATAACCGGCAGGGAAATGGCGGAAATGATACTCGCCGCGAACTGCATCTACGACGTACGCGTCGAGCGTTTGCAGGATAATTCCGGCGACCACTACGATCCGAAATCGAAGGCGATACGCCTTTCCGCCGACGTGTTCGACAAAAACTCGATAACCGCCGTCGGCATCGCCGCGCACGAAGCGGGGCACGCCGTGCAGCACAACGTCGGCTACTCGCCGCTCGTCATACGAAACACGGTTATCCCGATAACGAACTTTGTTTCCTGGCTGCCGATACCGCTTCTGATAATATCGGTGTTGATTTCCAACAATCCGCAGGATAATCCCGTCAGCAACGTGCTTTTCATAGCCGCGTTCGTGATACTGTTCGCGGGCCTGTTCGTGCAGCTCATCACGCTGCCGGTCGAGTTCGACGCTTCCCGCCGCGGAATGGCGGCGATAAGGGAGCATAACGCTCTTTACGGAGAAGAAGTCAAGGGCGCGCGCAAGGTGCTGACCGCCGCCGCGCTGACCTACGTCGCGGCGTTCTTCGTCACGCTGATGAATATCCTCCGTATCCTGCTGATATTCACACGGAGAAACGACTGATGGCGGAAGCGCGTACCTGCGCCTACAGGGTGCTGAAAGCCGTTTCGGTAAGCGGAGCGTTCTCGCCCCGCGCGCTCGACGCGGAAATAAAACGCGCTTCGCTTTCGGAGCAGGACGCCTCGCTCGCCGCGAACATCGTTTACGGCACGCTTGAGCGCGAGGCGCTGCTCGACGCGTATATCGAGCGCGAGCTCGCGCGGAAAGGCAAACTGCGCCCGGAGATACGGGTGATACTCCGTCTTTCCGCGTATCAGCTGCTGTTTTGCGAAAAGATACCCGCGTATTCCGCGATAAACGACGGCGTTGAGCTCGCGAAGTCGGTCGATCCGCATTCGGGCGGCTTTGTCAACGCGGTGCTGCGCAATATCGAGCGCCACAAAGGCGAAAGCGTCCTTCCGGACGCGGAAGCCGACCCGGGCGGATACCTTTCGCTCCGCTATTCCGTCGAAAAGTGGATAGCGGAGGAATGGATAAAGGAATACGGCTTCGCCGCCGCGGAAGCGCTGCTTGCCGCGTGTGAGGGCAGACCGCCGCTCACCGTCCGTGTGAACACGCTGAAAACAGATTCCGACGCGCTCGTTGCGGCGTTTGCCGCCGAGGGAGTGAAGGCGGAAAAGCACCCGCTCGTTCCGGACCTGCTGACCGTGACCGGCACCGGAAGCGTCGACGGGCTCGCCGCCTATCGCGAAGGGCTGTTTCACGTGCAGGACGCCGCCTCGGCGTTCTGCTGCGGACTTCTCGGAGCAAAAGCGGGCGACACGGTCTATGACGTCTGCGCCGCGCCGGGCGGCAAAAGCTTCACACTTGCGGAAATGATGAAAAATGAGGGCGTCCTGCGCTCGTTTGACATAAGCGAAAAGAAACTCGGCTTGCTGCGCGACGGCGCGGAGCGGCTCGGCATAAGTATTATCTCCGCGGGAGCGCGCAACGCCGCCGAAGCGGAGCCGCTGCCGGAAGCGGACGCGGTGCTTTGCGACGTGCCGTGCTCCGGGCTCGGCGTGATACGCAGAAAGCCGGAAATAAGGCGCAAACGCGCCTCAGAAGTCGCGGCGCTGCCGGAAATACAGGCGAAGATACTGAAAAACTCCTCGCGCTGTCTGCGCAGGGGAGGAACGCTCGTGTATTCCACCTGCACACTGCTGCGCGCCGAAAACGAAGCCGTTGTCGAGCGCTTTCTTGCGGAAAACCCCGACTTTGCGCCGCTGCCGTTCACCACGCCCTTCGGCGTTGAGGATTGGCGCGTGACGCTGCGTCCCGACCTTTGCGGCACTGACGGATTTTTCATGGCGCGGATGGTAAAAATATGACGGATATCAAATCTTTGACATTTGAAGAGCTGTCCGCCGCCCTCGAAGCGGAGGGGTGTGAAAGCTACCGCGCTTCTCAGGTCTTCCGCTGGCTTTACAAGGACAGGGTAAAGGACTTTTCGGAGATGACGAACCTCTCCGCGGCGCTCCGCTCGCGGCTTTCCGAGCTGTTTTTCATCTCGAAGCCCGAGGTCCTGCGCGCGCAGGTCTCGTCCGACGGCGAAACGGCGAAGCTGCTTTACGGCCTCGCGGACGGGAACGCCGTCGAGACCGTGTTTATGAAGTACAAGCACGGGAACACGGTCTGCATTTCGACTCAGGCGGGCTGCCGAATGGGCTGCCGCTTCTGCGCTTCGACAAAGCGCGGGCTGAAACGGAATCTTACCGTTTCGGAAATGCTTGACCAAATAATCTTTACAGAAGAAAGATTTTGTGATAAAATATCAAATATAGTTCTTATGGGAACGGGCGAGCCGCTTGACAATTTCGACAATGTCGTCAGGTTCATCTCGATGGCGACGGACGAAAAGTGCTTAGGGTTGAGCATTCGCGGCATCTCGCTTTCCACCTGCGGGCTCGTCGAGCGGATAGAGCAGCTCCGACGCATGCGGCTCGGGCTGACGCTTTCGGTCTCGCTGCACGCGCCGAACGACGAGATACGGCGCAGAATAATGCCGGTCGCCGCGAAGTACAAGATCGACGACCTGCTTCGCGAGGTGAAAGCTTATGCGGACTTCACGAAGCGGCGCGTGGCGATAGAATACACGCTGATAAAAGGCGTCAACGATTCGGACGCGAACGCAAGGGAGCTTGCCGGGCGATTGCGGGGAATAATGGCTCACGTCAATCTTATCCCGCTGAATCCCTCAAAGGAATGCGAGTGGGAGCGGCCGTCGCCGGCAAGGATAAACGCGTTTTCGGAGGTTTTGAAACACGAGCGTATAAGCGTCACGGTAAGGCGCGAGCTCGGAACGGATATAGACGCCGCGTGCGGACAGCTGCGGCTGCATTATGAAAATGAAGAGAAGCGCGGGGCGCTTGAAAGGAGTGATACGTTGTGCGGGTATACGGAGCAAGTGACATAGGGCTCGTCCGGAAAGAGAACCAGGACGCCTTCATAATCGGCGAAGGCAAAAACTTCGCCTACGCGGTCGTTTGCGACGGTATGGGCGGAGCGAACGGCGGCGCCGTCGCGTCCGACATCGCCGCGGACATAGTCGCGAAGCGTATCTCCGTCGCTGAGAAAAGCTCGGATCTGAAGTTCGTGCTGCTTTCCGCGATAGACGCCGCAAACATATCCGTCTATGAGAAATCGAAGGAAATCGATACGCTTGAGGGCATGGGAACGACGATAGTCGCTGCGGTCGTGCGCGACGGCACGCTTTATCTGGCTCACGCCGGAGATTCGCGCGCGTACCTTTTCAACGGGACCGAACTCGAACAGATCACACGCGACCACTCAGTCGTGCAGGAACTGCTCGAAAGCGGCGAACTGACGCCGGACCAGGCGCAGACTTATCCAAATCGCAATTTGATAACGCGGGCGCTCGGCGTCGCTCCGATGCTCGAAGCGGACTATACCGAGTATTTCCTGCCGAAAGACTATTCCGTATTGCTCTGCACAGACGGCGTCACGAACCTCGTTGACGGAAACGAGTTGGCCGCCTTTATGGAAAAACCGCTTGACGAAGCTGTTGACGGAATAATCGCTCTCGCCGTTGAACGCGGCGGAACGGACAACGCCACGGCGGTCGTTATAAGAGGGAATACAATGGAGGGACGAGTAAATGGATAAATATCTCGGAGTACGGCTTGACAACAGATACGAGATACGAGAGGTCATCGGCGTGGGCGGCATGGCAATCGTCTACAAGGCGTATGACCGTTTCGCCGAACGCAACGTCGCGATAAAGATACTCAAGGACGAGTTCGCGGAGGACGAGGAGTTCCGCCGCCGCTTCAAGAACGAGTCGAGAGCGATAGCGATGTTCTCCCATCCGAACATAGTCAGCATATACGACGTCGGATCCGGCGACGGGCCGCAGTATATCGTTATGGAGTATATCAACGGCATAACGCTCCAGCAGTACCTCGACGCGAAAAAAGTGCTCCCGCTGCACGACGCGATCGCCATCATGGAGCAGACGCTCAAGGGCATACAGCACGCGCACGAGCGCGGCGTCGTCCACCGCGACCTGAAACCGCAGAACATAATGCTCCTCGAGGACGGCACCGTCAAGGTGACGGACTTCGGCATCGCGCGCATGGCGTCCGTCGACACCAAGACGATGAGCGAAATGGCGCTCGGTTCGGTGCATTATATCAGTCCGGAGCAGGCGTCCGGCAACGAAACGGATTTCAAAGCGGATATCTATTCGCTCGGCGCGATTTTCTACGTGCTGACCACCGGCAGGTTCCCGTTTGACGGGGACACGCCCGTTTCCATTGCGCTGCAGCACGTTCAGAAGCAGCCGGACAACCCCCGCATGATAAACGACACTATCCCGATAGGCATAGACCAGATTATCATGAAGGCGATGCAGAAGGACCCCGCCAACCGGTTCGCTTCCGCCGCCGATATGATGAAGGATATCCAGGCGGTCAAGAACGATCCGGACGTCGTTTTCGATTACGATCTCGCCGAGGAGTCCGCGAAGACGAGATATTTCGGCAAGATAAGACCGGAAAACGGCGGCAAATCCGAATCGAAGACTCCGCCGTTCGTCCCGATACTGATCGCGATAACCGCTGTGCTCGTCATCGCCGCGATCATACTCGTCGTGATTATCACGGCGGGCGGCGGCGATACAAAGCTTGTGATACCCGACTTCGTCGGCAAGTATTACAGCGACGTTATCAACGATACTCAGTTTACGAGCAAGTTCATATTCATCGAGCAGAACAAAGTCTGGAGCGATGAATACGAAGAAGGGCAGATAATCTCGCAGCAGCCGAAGGCGGATACCGAGGTCCAGGAGGGCTACCGTATCTACCTGACCATCAGCAAGGGCGTTCAGCAGGTCGAAGTGCCTGACGTCGCGCAGCTGACTTACCAGGCGGCGAAAGCGGAGATACAAAAAGCGAATCTGACCTGCGTCGAAGAAAAGAAAGCCGACGACGACGTTCCCGAAGGCCTCGTCATTTCCACAAAGCCGAAGATAGGCGACTCCGTCAAGATAGGCGAGGAGATAACGGTCTACGTCAGCACCGGTCCGTCCGTAAGTCCGGTCGAAGTCGTGAACGTCTTGGGCCTGACCGAAGCCGAGGCGGAAAAGAAACTCAAAGACGCCGGACTCGATAAGGGCGTCGTTTCCACCGCCGCTTCCGACAAGCCGGCGGGCACCGTCATCGCACAGGATCCCGACAAGGGTACCCTGAACAACGGCGACAAGGTCAACCTGACTATTTCCGACGGCACCCTCGCGATAAAAGAGGTCAAATACACATTTGAAGTTCCCGAGCTCTACAAGGATTACACGAGCTTCAACGTCGATATTTACACCGTCAAGGACAAGTCCGGCGAGAAGGAATCCGTCCTGCGCCTCGTCGATGTCAACTATATGTCCGACCGCGTAAAGAACGGCATCCAGGTCACCTTCACCGGCAACGGCGGAACGAAGGAATGGGTCTTCAAGATAAACGAAGACGTCATCAAGCAGGGCAAGGTCAATTTCGATAACGGGACCGTCAGCTTCAATTAAAGCTGCAATCGGCGTGCGCTTTATTGAACGCACGCCGATTTTTCAGAGTATCGCTTTCATCATATATCTTTTTCGGGAGGTAGCATTATGAAAAAACTGTTGTCACTGGTGCTCATCGTTTGCATGACCGCGGGGATATTCGTAGGATCGTTTTCGATTAACGCGTCCGCGGCAACGACGAAGGAGCAGCTCGGCGAAAAGGTCGCCGAAGCCCGCGAGCTTTACTTTTCGGGCGGCAGCGAGCAGACGCGCAAATACCTTTACGGCAAGCTTACCGCCGCTGACGCGGTAATGATCGACGATTCCGCGGCGCAGAGTGAAATCGACACCGCGTACGAACGTCTTGCCGCGGCGGTCGGGGGCTTCGTGCCGATGACCGTTTCCGGCAGGGTGGATATCAACGGCGTCGATAAATGGACTCCGGAGCAGGTCGAAAACATGAGTCATTTCGGCGTTTCTTCGGAGCTCGTAAACGACGTCAAGCCGGAGGGCGCGTCGCAGTCGCTGAAGCTGACGGCGTACGACACTTACGGCATGTTTATTAACCGGCCCGGCGAGGACGGAGCTTATTCTCCTTTCGGAGTCGAGATGTATTTCTCGGACGGCCTCGCGCTGTGGCTCGCTTCGGATAACTACGACGCTGTCGAGAGCATCGAGCTCTACGTCGGCAAGGGAACCGCGGAATCGGGAGAACTGCTTTCGGTCTACGATATTCCCGTGACGAAAGAGGGCTACGTCTACGTTCCGTGGGAAATCTTTTATCCCGAGGTCAGCTATCCCGATTCAAAGATAGACCTTTCCGGCGCGATGAACCTCATCGGTTTCGCGATCAACGGCGAACCCGGCGCGAGCGTGTATGTTTCCGACGTTCACGCCTTCGCCGAAACGATCGAGAGGGACGACCGCGTCTACGAGGAGGTCAAGGTCACCGCTTTCGAGGAGATTGACAACGACCACGTCTACAAGATCTCCGATCCCGCGACCGGCAAGGTCGTTACGTGGGGACCGGCGCTCACCGAAACGGTATATAAAAAGCAGGCGTCGAGCAGCCGTCTCGACTGGACTTCCTCCGATCAGTCGTTCAGTCTTTCCGACGGCAACGGCGACGACGTGACGCAGCAGTGGCAGATATACAAGCAGCTCCGCAGCGGCGACTACCATATAATCAATCAGGGCACTTCCGCGGCGATGACGAGAACGCTGCTTCTCAACACGCTCACGCTCGAGCGCCACGAAAAACTTGATAACTCATATCAGAAGTGGAGCGTTACCGAGTCTAACGGCAGGTTCGTATTCAAGAGCGGCAGCAAGTATCTCGGCGTAAGCGGCGACGCGCCGGCGCTCGTTTCCTCCGCTTACGAATGGGACGTTTACGAATGCGTTACGGACGAGTGGGTCGAGGTCTGGGGCGACGAGTTCGACGGCAATTCTCTCGATCGCACGAAGTGGAATACCGCCATCGGCCATACGAGAGGCGCCACCGAGCCGCAGTACCACCGTGACGACGCCAACAACCTTTACCTCAAGGACGGCGACCTCGTCATCAGGACGGCAAAGGAGGACTATCAGGGCTATCACGCCACTTCCGCATGGATTGATACGCAGGGCATTTACGGCGTTACCTACGGCAAGATCGAGATGCGCGCAAAGCTTACGAACGGCAAGCGCTCCTGGCCCGCGTTCTGGTCGATGGGACAGTACGGCAACTGGCCTTACAACGGCGAGCTCGATATGTTCGAGTTCGACATCAACGACAACGCCAGCGATCCTTACGCCGTCTACGCCACGAATCACTGGTTCACTTACCAGGGCAACCTTTACGGCAGCGATACGAGCAACGACTATATGATCCACGCCGCGAAGGGTACGACTGTATACAACGAAAACAATGAGGTTTACTCGAACGACTATCACACCTTTTCTGTCGAATGGGACGAGAATCAGGTGAGAAGCTACGTTGACGGCATGCTCTATATGTCGATGCTGCTGACCACGGACGAGATCCGCTGGGGCTTCGGCGACAACCCGCACTACCTTATCGTCAACGTTTCCGTCAAAGGCCCCGGCAATAACGAGGTCTACGACGACATGGCGGCGGAAACCTTTATGTACGTCGACTACGTCCGCGTTTACAAGCGCGCGGGCGAGGTGTCGGAGGCCCCGACTTATAACGACGACGTGCTGAGCGCGAGCACCGCGGTCACCGGCAGGAGCTGGATGTGCGCGATTGACGCTTCTCCCGACGGCAAATACGTCGCTTCCGCCGACAGAGGCACGGTCTATCTGACCGACACTTCCGATAACTCGATGCTCAAGAGCATCGACTGCGGATACAACGAGATAACGAAGGTGCTCTTCTCCCGTGACGGCGGCAAGATAGCCGTGGCTTCCCGCGGCGATCACGTCGTAGTTTTGTCGAATCCCGCTTTGACAAGGGTGTGCACCGGTTCGTTCCCGCACGTATACGTTGAGGCCGTCGCCTTCAACGCTGACGGGACGAAGGTTTATGCCGGCGGCAGAATCTCAAACGAAGCGGACAGTTCCGTTCCCAATAAGGACGTCTCGCAATACCTTTACATTATGGACGCTTCGAGCGGCGCCGTGACGGAGGGTCCGTTCACCGGCAGCAACGTCAGAACGCTTGAGCTTTCGCCGGACGGCACCAAGCTCGCCGCCGCCTGCGCGAACGGAAAGATATTCATCTATAACGTCAACGGCCGCTCGCTGACGGAATACGCGTCGTTCACCGACCACATCCGCTGCGCGAGAGGTCTTGCGTGGTCTCCGGACGGCGCGCTGCTCGCCACGACAGACGAGGGCGGCAGGATATTCGTTTACGACGTCGCCGCAAGAGCGATGAAGTATGAAGCCGCGAACGTCAGCAGAGCTTCGATCCGCACCTGCGAGTTCTCTCCGGACGGCACGAAACTGCTCGTCAGCGGCAGCACCGACGGCGGCAGACTCTTCGACGCGCAGAGCGGCAAACTCATCTCCGTGATGGGCGGCTTCGGTCAGGCGGTACCCACGGCGCACTGGTCGCCGGACGGCAGCATGATCCTGCTGATGAGTCTCGAGGGCTACGGACGCCTTTACACCGCCAACGGCGAATATATCCGCACGCTGAACGGCAGACAGGACGGCACATATGCGATACACGAAGCCGTCTTTGCCGCCGACGGCACGAAGATTTACGGCATCACCTATCACAACAAGGCGAACACGCTCTGCTGGGATCTCGGCTCCGGCAGTCTCGATACCTCCGAGCTCCTCGAAGCGCTTCGCGCCGCGGATCAGGCGGACCCCGCGGACTACAGCGGCCGCGCCTGGAACGTGCTGATGGAATACAAAAACAAGTATAAGAAGCTCTCCAGAACCTACACCGCCGATCAGGGCGACGTGACCGCCGCGGCGAAGGCCGTCAAGCACGCGGTCGCGCTTAAGGATAACGAGATCTTCGGATTCGATCCGTGGCAGACTTCGGATACCTCTCTTATGACGCTGACGACCTGCCGCGCGACGATGCGCGACATTACGGACGCCGGCGAGAACTATAACGCGCTCTGCGTTTACTCCACGCGTACCAAATGGGAGTTCAATAACAAGACAGGCGACGCCGTCGTGAAGAATCCATTCGTCGCTGAGATGAGGGATTACAGCGGACTGAGGTTCAAAGTATACTCCACCAAGGACGTTACCGACAGCGACATCCTCATCGGTTACACCGGCGAAAACGGCGATACGATTTATAAGTACAACGTCGGCGCGGTAGGCACCGAAAAACGGGAGATAACCGCTCCGTTCAGTCAGTTCGTGCGCGTCAGCGGCGACGAAACGCTCGATCTTTCCAGACTCGAGATAATCGGCTTCACCGGCTCAGGCAAATCCACCACCGGCGTTTACTATTACGACCTCACCGCGTATCAGGATGAAGGCGAAACGCCAGAAATCTACGGCGTTGAGGACGGCGGCGTTTACGATCCTCCGGTAAGAATCGACTGGAGCGTCGGCAGAGCCGAGCTTGACGGCAGGGAAATAGAGCGCGGCACGGAGATACACGAGCCCGGCGAATACACGCTGAAGGTCATCAATCTCGATAAAATTGTTACCGTCAGATTCTTCGTCAACGAAGGCGGACCCGGTCCGCGCCCCGGCGACGCGGATGACGACGGCGAGATAACCGTTTCCGACGCGCTGCGCTGCCTGCGCATGGCCGCGAAGCTTATGGACGAAGACCCGCCGAGGTGCGATATGGACCACGACGGAGAAATAACGGTTGCCGACGCGCTCGCGATCCTGCGTATCGCGCTCGGCATCCTGCCCGCGGGCGGTATCCGCGGTATCGCGCTTATCTGCGACGCTCCGCCTGAGGAGGGCGACGACTTTATCAACTCCGCTTACAACGCGATCGGGGAGTTCGCCGGCAGAAACGGCATCTACTACTCCGCCTACTATCCGCTGGGCGAGGATTTCGATAACCGCAGACTCTTCGACGACTCGGCCGCCGAAGGATGCAATGTCTTCGTTGTGACCGGTTTCATGCTTGCGGAAACGCTCGCCGAAAAGGCGCCGCAGTATCCGGACGCCAAGTTCATCGCCGTCGATATATCGATGGACGACCTCAAAGAATGCGCCGGAGATGAAAACGCTGAGTTCCCGAACGTCTACTGCGCGACCTACCGCGAGGAGCTCAGCGGCTTCCTTGCCGGCTACGCCGCGGTGATGCTCGGATATAACAACCTCGGCTTCATCGGCGGTATTCCGATCCCGGCGGTCGTGCGTTACGGCTACGGTTTCCTGCAGGGAGTCGACGCCGCTTCCGCGAGCATCGGCATTACCTCGAACGTGAAGTTCGCTTACGCCAACTCCTTCGGTCCGTCCGCGGAGCTGACGGAAGCGATGGACGGTTGGTATAAAGACGGCGTCAGAGCAATCTTCGCCTGCGGCGGAGGCATCTACACTTCCGTAGCAGAAGCTGCCGCGAACAACAACGGCAAGGTTATCGGCGTCGACGTCGACCAGGCCCGCGCGATTGACGGCGAATTCGGCGAGGGCGTAACGCTGACCTCCGCGATGAAGGGCATTTTCGCCAGCGTCGCCGACGCGCTCGAAGCGATAGAGCAGGGCAGATGGGACGCGGATTACGCCGGCGTCGGCGCGCTGCTCGGCGTCGTCAGCGCGGAGGATCCGGAGCGCAACTACGTCCAGCTCCCGATAGAGTCGACGCAGTGGGTCGAAATGATGTTCGACCGTGAGGGTTACCGCGTGCTGCTGTCGCAGCTGCTCGACGGCACCCTGACCGTCTCCGACGATATCGAAACCGCGCCCGTGCTTGCCGCGACTGCCGTCGATTACGTCGAGCTGTTCGAGTAAGCTCTGTACAAAAACCGAATAACACAAACGGACCGGAGGAAACACTCCGGTCCGTTCCGTATAACCGCAAAACAAAGGAGCTGCCTTTCAGCAGCCCCGTGCGTTGTTAGGTACAATCACGATTCAGAACCTTTCTCAAGTCCGCATCCTGCGGGACGAGCGGTAAATCTGAGTAACTTAGGTCTCCTTGGTGATTTCTCCTTTGCGCTTATTTTTGATTGTTCGCCGGAAGCGCGCTTCTCATTTTGCCCCACAGGGCACCGCGGTATCCGCAGGGGAGTGACCGCCGTTGTTTGCGTCAGACGGTTTCATCGAGAGCGCCGTCTGCACAACGCGCCGCCGACGTGGCGAAAACTGAGGTGTACATTGGAACCGCCCCCTTTACCTTTCCGACGAAGTATCCCTTCACGGGAGTCCGTCTGTTCTTTACGGTTATATTATAACGCCCTTATCGGAGAATGTCAATATTTTTTTTAAAAAATCTTTATTCATTTTGTGCATAATTACAAAACGAACCTTTGCTTGCGTGAAGCGGGGGAGCCGGGGCGCGTGCAATCGCGCCTGCATGGCAAATAAAAAGCCGTAAATATCACAAATCGACAAAAATATCACATATCGACAAGAACGCGGGTCAAATGATATGATAATATATAAATGAAAAAATGTGCGAATATGCGCAATTTTGAGCATTCTTTTTCCGGAGGTCCGACTGATGAAAACAGCCAAGCGTATCATTTCAATACTAATCTGCGCCGCAATGCTGCTGCCCGCAGCTTTGATTCCGGCCGCTGCCGCGGATGCCGCGCCCCTGAAGGCGCTCATCGGTTCGGCGGCGCAGTTGCTGTATACCGACGGAACCTCCGCTTCACGCAGGCAGTTGAAGGCGGCTTACGATACGGCGGTTTCGGTCGCCGCGAACGAATCCGCGCTTACGCCCGAACTGAACGCGGCGTATGATCTGCTTTCCGCCGCGATTGAAAGGTTCACCCCCGTCGCTTCTCCGGAACGCGCGGAAATCGCGGGTTTCGCGGCGTGGGACGCCGAAACCGTCAGCTCGTTTACCGACACCTCCGGCTGCGCCGTTTTCTTTGACGATACCGACGCTTCCGCGCCGGCGGTCAAAGTCGTTACCGCGGGCAAAGAAACCGCATATTTTTCAAACGCCGCTTCCGACGAATCGGTGCGCAGCGGCAGCATCTTTTCTGAAGACATAACCGAAACCGCGGGACTTCGCTTCAGTTTGCGGTTGAATGATCTCTCTCTGGCCGAGAAACTTTCGGTTTCCGTCGGTGTCAGAACCGAGGGGACGACAAGAACTTACACGGTCATAGATATTCCGGTCAGAAACGGCTGCGTCGCGATTGACTGGGAGTTCTTCACCGCGGATTACGACGCGGTCGGCACCGGAGTCGACCTCGCGGACATGAATTATATCGCGTTTTCATTCGACGGCGTGAAGCCCGGATTCATCGGTTGGATTTCCGACCTCCATTGTTTCAGCGAAGATATCCTTTCATCCGAGCACGCCGATTACCAGGAAGTAAGGGCGACGGCGATCGTTGCGAATAAATACTACAAAATAGTCGACAGCGCGACGGGGCTCGCGCTTGCGGTGACTCCCGCCGTCACGGATACGGAGACGATGACGAGCACCGGTTACGAGAACCGTCTCGTCAATAAACAGAGCGGACTTGAGGTCGTGATGGCCGAGCGCGCCGACGACGCGTGTCAGGAATGGCAGCTTTACCGTTTGCCGGACGGCACGTTCCGTATCATCAACCGTGACAGCTCGCTCGCGCTGAACGCCGAATACTACGTTCTTTATTACAAGTTGGGGCTCGACGTCATGAACCTCAACGACACGAAACAGGACTGGAAGATCAACCGTTCTTCAAACGGCTTCAAATTCGTATTTTCCTCAAACGCGTATATGAACTATACCGGCGGTTCTCTCCGCGCGTCGAACGTTCAGCAGGTCTGGGAGGTTTACGAGTGTGTGCGCGGCGAATGGAATCAGGTCTGGAACGACGAGTTCGACGGCGACGCCGTCGATCGCAGCAAGTGGACGGTCTACAATACGAAAAACCGCGGCGATACGGAGCCGGTCTATTTCAGGGATAACGAAAGAAACGTCCGTGTCACAAACGGCGAACTCGTTATTAACTCAATAAAAGAAAACTATAACGGTTATCCGATGACCGGCGCGTATCTTACGACGGAGGGACATTTCCTCATGTCATACGGCAAGGTCGAAATGCGCGCCAGGCTTCCGGTCGGATACTGGATCTGGCCCGCGCTCTGGATGATGGGCGCCAACGGCAACTGGCCGCAGCAGGGCGAGATCGATATAATGGAGCTCGTCGGCGGAGGAGTAGAGGATTCAAAGCTTTACGGCACGCTGCATTGGCTTTCCGACTTCACAGACAGCGGCAGGGAGTACGTTAAGGGTGTTGAGATTTATAACAAAAACAAGGTCAGTCTCGGCGACGATTACCACACGTACGGACTTGAGTGGGAACACGATCAGTTGCGCATCTACTTTGACGGCATGCAGTACGTTTCCATGAATCTGAACACGGACAGCATGCGCTGGGGCTTCGGAGACAACCCGCATTACATCATTCTGAACACCTCCATACGCGGTCCCGGAAACAACGAGATCTACGACGAGACCGCCGCCGAATCAGAGTTCAATATCGATTATATCCGCGTTTTCAAGCGTTCCGACAGTGTATCGACCGCCGTTGAAACGCTCGACTTCGAACCGGTTGAAGGCGTGAAAACGGGCAGCGTCATAGGCGATAAAGGCGCGACTAAGGTCGCCGCCTCCCCGGATGGCAGCAGTTTCTCGGTCATCGACCGCGAAGGCAGAATCATCCGGCATGACGCCGTTAACGGCACAAAACTGCTCTCGGCAGAAACCGGAATCGGGCCGATGTATTCGCTGAAGTATTCGCCCAGCGGTAAGTACCTCGCCGCCGGATCGCGCATGAGCAGCATTATGATATACAAGTCCGCGGATTATTCAAAGAGCGCGTACGCGAGCGCGCCGGGCGTGTATTTCGAAGCGCTTGAGTTCTCCGCCGACGAGTCGCATATTTATGCCGGCGGCAGAAACGATAACGTAACCGACGGCGGACTGAACAACAAATACATTTATTCGTTCGGCACGGCCGCGGGCACCATGCGCGGCAAAACGTATCTCGGCTCGGACGTCAGAGCGATATCCGCCTCCGGCGACGGACTCTTCGTCGCCGCCGGAACGTCGTCGGGAACGATATATATCCTTGACGCCGTATCCCTCGAAATACTCAGGAGCGTCGATATGGGCGCCACCGTGCGCGGAGTCGCCTTCCGTCCGAACAGTTCGCAGTTCGTCGCGTCCGACGAAAAGGGAGATATCCTCGTATTCGACGCCGCTACGGGCGAAACCGTGATGACCGTTGAAAATCCGGACTGCGCCTCTATCGCATCCGTTGAGATTTCTCCGGACGGAAGCCGGCTCGTCACTACTTCGAGCGATAACAACGCGAGGTTGTTCGATATGGGCAGCGGCCGTCTTATCGCGCTGCTCGACGGCTTCTCGCAGATGACGACCGCCGCGAAGTTCTCTCACGACGGCAGCCGCATCGCCGTCTGTTCGCTCGACGGCACCGCGCGGATATATGACCGCAGCGGAGGTCTGCTTTACGTTTTCAAAGTGACCGCGAGCTCCAGAAAAGGCACAAGTCTGTCGGATATCGCGTTTTCGGCGGACGGAACGTCTGTTCTTGCCGTGCCGATACAGCAGAACGAATGCGTATATTTCTGGACGCTGCCGAAGCTTTCGGATAAGACGCAGCTTTACAACGCGATAATAGCCGCGGAAGACGTCAATACCGCGGAATACACCGAGAGCAGCGTCGCTCTCCTGCGCGATGCGCTTGAGGCGTCCAACGCCGTGCTTCGCAGCTCGGCGGTAACTCCGGAAGAAGTGTCCGAACGCGTCGCGGCAATAACCGGCGCGAAGAACCGCCTCGTAAAGCTTCCCGGCGCGGATACGGTGCTGAACGGCTTCGATCCATGGACGCCGGACGAGGTTTCGCAGATGTCGACGACTAAAGCGACGCTGAGTCTGAGCTCTTCTTCGGTTTCGGTTACTCCCAACGTCAAGCAGTCGCTCTGCATCAGCGCGAGTTCGACTACCGCGTGGAAAATGTATAACACCACCGCCGACGGCGACGTCGCCGGCCGCAACCCGTTCGGCGCGGATCTGTCCAACTGCGACGGCATCTCGATATGGGCGAAGGCGTTGACGAAGGATCAAAATAACGGCGCCGTTTACATCGGATATACCGGCGAAGAGGACAGCTTCCTTTTCAGCGCCTCGCTTCCGGTTATAACGACGACTGGTCAGTATATCAATATTCCGTTCTCGGATTTCACTCACGTTTCAGGCGGGGAAACGCTCGACCTTACGAAGCTCAACACCATCGGCTTCTCCGGAAAGGGCGCTAAGGGCATGTTCGTCTTCACGGAGCTGACGGCGTATACCGAGCCGGGCAGCGTGCCCGTCGTCAGCGGAATCGAGGACGGCGCGACCTACGACATAACCGATGCAGACGCTCCGTCTGCCTCCTGGGACAGCGGCATGGCGTTCCTCGACGGCGGATATTACGAGGCGGGAACGCCGATAACCGAAGCCGGCGCTCACGTTCTCTCGGTTAACAATCACGGCACGGAAACGACTGTCGACTTCACGATTGTCGATAACACTCAGGAGCCGGTCATAAGCGGCGTTTACGAGCGCCAGGTCTTCGATATAGCGGCTGAAGAAAGCGCGCTTCCGACCTGGGACGTCGGCACGGCTTCTCTCAACGGCAGCGCGTATGACGGCGCCGCGGTGGCGAGAGTCGGCGAATACACGCTGACCGTTACCAACAAGCATAAGACCGCGTCCGTCTTCTTCATCGTCGTCGATACCTCGGAAAACCAGCAGGTTCTGAAGAGGGGAGACTTCGACAAGGACGGCGAAATCACCGTCGCGGACGCTCTCAGGGCGCTTCGCATCGCCGCGAAGCTCGTCGTGCCCACCGAAGAAGACCTCGCGATAGGCGACGTCGATAACGACGGCGGGATCACCGTAGCGGACGCGCTCAAGATCCTCCGCGCCGCAGCGAAGCTTATCAGCGAAGACAGTCTGTAAATCACGAAGCCGCACGTCAATATGATATCAAAAAGCTCTCCGCCGGAGAGCTTTTTTCTTTGCCTTTAACTCAGGGTGGATTATTTATGCGAAAATCAAATAATATCTTGCATTAGCGCCGCGATTGTGATAATATATATCCTGTATATAAAATGGAAGGATATGCGAATTATGCTGCTTTTCAACACGCTTACGAACAAGAAGGAAGAATTCGTCCCGATAACTCCGGGCGAGGTGCGCATGTACGCCTGCGGGCCGACGGTCTATAACTATTTCCATATCGGCAACGCGAGGGTATTCGTGGTGTTCGACACGCTGCGCAACTTCTTCGAGTATATGGGCTACAAGGTCAAGTTCGTGCAGAACTTCACCGACATCGACGACAAGATTATCAACGCCGCGAATAAAGAAGGCGTTCCCGCGAAGGACTACGCCGAGCGTTTCATCGCGGAGTATTACACCGACGCGAAGGGGCTGGGCGTCCGTCCGGCGTCCGTCCACCCGCGCGCGACCGAGCATATCGACGTCATTATCGACATCGTGAAAACGCTCGTCGACAAGGGCTACGCCTACGAATCCAACGGCGACGTCTACTTCTCCACGAAGAAGTTCGGCGGCTACGGCAAGCTTTCGCATCAGCCGCTCGAGGAGCTGGAAGCCGGCGCCCGCATCGAAGTCAGCGACGTCAAGCGCGACCCGATGGATTTCGCGCTCTGGAAGGCGGCGAAGGAGGGCGAACCCTACTTCGACTCCCCATGGGGAAAGGGCAGACCGGGCTGGCATATCGAGTGCTCCGCGATGTGCAAAAAGCACCTCGGCGACACCATCGACATCCACGCCGGCGGCAAGGACCTTATCTTCCCGCACCACGAGAACGAGATCGCGCAGAGCGAATGCGCCAACGGCTGCGATTTCGCGCATTACTGGCTGCATAACGGCTATATCAACGTCGACAACGCGAAGATGTCGAAGTCGAAAGGCAACTTCTTCACCGTTCGCGACATCGCGGAAAAGTTCGGCTACGGTCCGATCCGCATGTTCCTGCTTTCCGCGCATTACAGAAGCCCGATAAACTACTCGGTGGACATCCTCGAGCAGTCTGCGGCTTCGCTCAAGCGCATAAACAACTGCCGCGGCGACCTGCGCTTCCGCATCGATTCCGCCGCCGAGGGCGCGGAGGATAAAGAAACCGAAGCGAAATGGCTCGAGCGCAAGAGTGCTTTCATCGCCGCGATGGAGGACGACCTGAACACCGCCGACGCCATCGCCGCGATCTTCGACCTCGTGCGCGACCTTAACACCTATCTCGCGGGCGAGCCGGAGAAGGCGACGCTGAAGTTCGGTCTCGCGCTGCTGAACGAGCTCTGCGGCGTGCTCGGCTTCGCGGACGAAGCGGAGCAGGGAATCGACGCGGAGATCGAAGCGCTGATCGCGCAGCGCACCGAAGCGAAAAAGAACAAGAATTACGCCGAAGCCGACCGCATCCGCGACGAGCTGAAGGCGAAGGGAATAATCCTCGAAGACACGCCGCAGGGCGTCAAGTGGAAGAGAGTATGAGCGATCATTACTTTTCCGCCGAGCCGACGAGCGCGTCCCGCCCGAGAAGCTTCGAGCTGACCGTCGGCGGCGTCTCGGTGCGCTTCAACAGCGATTCCGGCGTCTTCTCGGCAGACAAGGTGGATAAGGGCAGCCGTGTGCTGCTCGAAGCGCTCCTGCGCTTTTCCGACTGGACGGACAAGCGTGTCCTCGACCTCGGCTGCGGCTACGGCGCGATAGGCGTAACGCTCGCGAAGGCGGGCGCCTCCGCCGTCATGTGCGACGTCAACGAACGCGCGCTCGCGCTCTGCCGCGAAAACGCCGCGCTCAACGGCGTCAGCGCCGAGTGCCTTTCCTCCGACGCGGGCGAAGGCGTTGAAGGCGGCTTCGACGCCGTCGTCACGAATCCGCCGATACGCGCGGGGAAAAAGACGGTCTACGCCTTCTTCGACAACGCTCACAAGCTGCTGAAAAGCGGCGGCGGGCTCTTCGTCGTGATACGCAAGCAGCAGGGCGCCGAGAGCGCGGAAAAGCATATCCGCGAGCTTTTCGGCAACTGCGAAACGATAGAAAAAGAAGCGGGTTACCGCGTTTTATATTCAGTCAAAGGGTGAGTATATGGATTTCGTTCAGGTACTTTTCAATCCGACCGCGGGCAAGCGCAGAAAGTCCCGCAAATTCATAGAGAAGCTCGTCTACCTCCTCGCGAAGGAGGGCGAAAACGTCTTCGTCTATCCGAGCAAGGCGAAAGGGGACATAACCGAGTTTTTCAAGACCTTTAACCCCGAGGGGTGCAGGGGAGTCTTCGTCCTCGGCGGCGACGGAACGATAAACGAAGCCGTCAACGGCATGATGAAAAACAATATCGACGTGCCAATCTTTATCGGACCAATCGGGACCGCTAACGACTTCGCCTACTACATGGGCATAAAGCCGAACGCGAAAAAGTGCGTCGAGATCTTCAAGGCCGGCAAGGTAAGCGGCATCGACGTCGGAGTCGCGAACGGCGACTACTTCATAAACATCTGCGGCGCCGGCCTCTTCATGAACAGCACGATGGAGTTCGACCCGCGCAAAAAGGAGAAGTGGGGCAAACTCGCGTACTACGCCAAGAGCTTGTCGATGCTCAAGTTGCTCAAGCGCTACCGCCTCCGCGTCGTCGCGGACGACAGGGAATTCGAGGAGGATTGCTACCTCTTCCTCGCGATGAACGGCGTCAGCACCGGCGGACTCAAAAAGATCGCCTGCAAAGCCGTCGCGGACGACGGGCTCTTCGATTTCGTCGCGATAAAGTCGATGAAGTTCACCCGCATCGTGCCGGTCTTCATCAAGATCCTGCTCGGCAGGCACCTGCGCAACAAAAACATCATCTACTTCCGCACAAAGTCGCTTTACGTCGAGGCGGTCAACAACGACTGGGTCTTCGGTCACGCCGATATGGACGGCCAGCACGGTCCGGATCTGCCGCTGAATATCTCGATGAAACCGAAGGCGCTCCGCTTTTTTGTCAAATAAGTGCCGCCGGAGCAAAAAAATACTTGAAATAGTTGACAGTTTATATTATAATATCTCTTGATGTGCATTTTGTGTTCACGGAACACATTTACAACATATTCGAAAGGGGATCCAAATGAAAACTTATCCTGCTGAAAAGATCAGAAACGTGGTATTTCTCGGCCACGGCGGAAAGGGAAAGACTTCTCTCATCGAATCGATGCTTTATCTCGCGAAGGTCACCGAGCGCCTCGGCAAAGTAGACGACGGCAACTCCAATCTCGACTTCGACCCCGAGGAAGCAAGAAGAAAGATATCCATTTCGCTTTCCCTCGCGTCCTTCGACTGGAAGGGAACCAAAATCAACGCGATCGACACTCCCGGCTACTTCGACTTTGAAGGCGAAGCCGTCAGCGGCGCCGCCGCTGCCGACGCCGCCGTCATCGTCCTCACCGCCGACAACGCCGACACCGTCGGTACCTACAAGGCGATGAAGCTCTGCAAGAAGAACGGCCTTGCCCGCGCTTTCTTCATCAACCGCGTCGACGACGAAAACGCCTCCGACCACTTCTACGAGACCCTCGACAAGCTGCATGCGCTTTACGGCAGCGAGGTCATTCCGGTCATTCTGCCCGCCTATAAGGACAGAAAGGTCGAGTGCTTCGTCAACCTGTTTGACAACGAAGCTTACACCTTCGAGAACGGCGCCGAGAAGAAGGTGCCGGTGCCGGATTACATGTCCGACAAGATCGAGCGCTACAAAGAGCTCATCAACGAAGGCGTTGCCGAAGTCAGCGAAGAGCTCATGGAGAAATACTTCTCCGGCGAGCCCTTCACCGAAGCGGAGATCAAGGACGGCATCGCGAAGGGCATAGTCAACGGCTCCATCAGCCCGGTATATCCCGGCGTCGCGCTCACCCTTACCGGCATCGTTCCGCTGCTTGACGGCATAGTCCACATGCTTCCGTCTCCCGTTGACGCCGGCAAGGTCGAATCCGGCGCTCCCGTGGCTCAGATCTTCAAGACCGTCGCCGACGACTTCGTCGGAAAGGTCTCCTATTTCCGCGTTTACTCCGGCGAGATCAAGCCCGATATGACGGTTTACAATCCGCGCGCAAACACGACCGAAAAGATTGCTCACGTTTACAATATCGTCGGCAAGAAGCAGATCGAGGTCGACACCGTTCCCGCCGGCGACATCGGCGCGGTAACGAAGATGGCGTCCGCCTCCACCTGCGACACGCTCTGCACTCAGAGCAACGAAGTCACCAAGCCCGCGTTCGACTTCCCGAAGCCCTGCCTGACCAAGGCGATCGCTCCCAAGGCGAAGGGCGATGAAGAAAAGATCGCTTCCGGCCTCCGCAAGCTCATGGAGGAAGATCCCACCATCAGCTTCGAGAACAACGCCGAAACGAAGCAGCAGGTCATCAGCGGCATGGGCGAAACCCAGCTCGATGTCATCGTTTCCAAGCTGAAGAACAGCAAGAGCAGCGTCGCGGTCGACCTGACCGACGCGAAGGTGCCTTACCGCGAGAAGATCCGCAAAAAGGTCGAGGTACAGGGCAGACATAAGAAGCAGTCCGGCGGTCACGGCCAGTTCGGCGACGTTTGGATCCGCTTCGAGCCCTGCGAGGGCGACGACATGATCTTCGAAGAGGAAGTATTCGGCGGCTCCGTCCCGAAGAACTTCTTCCCGGCGGTCGAAAAGGGCCTGCGCGACAGCGTCACCAAGGGCGTTCTCGCCGGTTACCCCGTCGTCGGCCTGAAGGCCACGCTTTACGACGGTTCCTATCACCCCGTCGACTCCTCCGAAATGGCGTTCAAAATCGCCGCGAACCTCGCTTACAAAGAGGGTATGGCGAAGGCGTCTCCGGTCCTGCTCGAGCCCATCGCGAACCTCAAGGTCATCGTCCCCAACGATATGATGGGCGACGTCATGGGCGACGTCAGCAAGCGCCGCGGCAGGATCCTCGGCATGAACCCCGCCGAAGAGAACGGCATGCAGATCGTCGAGGCGGAAGTCCCGATGGCCGAGATGAGCGATTACGCTATCTTCCTCCGCTCTCTGACTCAGGGCAAGGGCTGGTTCGAGCAGAAGTTCGAGCGCTACGATGAAGCTCCCGCCAACGAGGCGCAGAAGGTCATCGACGCCGCCGCCAAGGAGAACGAAGAGTAATCCCGACCGATTGCGTCTTATGACGCACGGGGCATAATAATAAACAAAACACTGACACGGAGGTGTAAATAATGGTCAGAACATATCAGCCCAAGAAGCTTCAGCGCCAGAAGGTGCACGGCTTCCGCAAGAGAATGGCTACCAAGAACGGAAGAAAGGTCCTTGCCCGCCGCAGAGCGAAGGGCAGAGCGAGACTGAGCTACTGATTATCCGATGAAGCTTTTGACTTTGAAGCAGAATGCGGATTTCCGCAGACTCTACTATCGCGGCAAAAGCGCGTCTGATCCCGTGGTTGCGGTCTATGCGAAGAAAAACCGTATGGACCGTAACCGCATCGGAATAACGGTTTCCGTCAAAATCGGTAACGCCGTCACGCGCACGCGTGCGCGGCGCGTTATCAGAGAGGGCTATCGCTCGGTCGAAAAGCGGCTCCCCGTCGGATACGACTTCGTTTTCGTCGCCCGCGGGAGAACGCCTTTCGCGAAATCCGGCGAGGTCGGGGAAGCGATATGCGAGCTCGTCGAGCGGCTGGGGTTGAAGTGATGAAACGCCTTTTCCTTGCATTGATCAGGTTTTATCAGAAGTATATCTCGGCGTATACGCGCCCGCATTGCAGATTCACGCCGACCTGCTCCGCTTACGCGTACGAAGCGATAACCAAATACGGCGCGCTCAAGGGCGGCTGGCTTGCGTTCAAGCGGCTGCTGCGCTGCAACCCGTTTTCGAAAAAGTATTACGACCCGGTGCCGTAACGGCGCCCAGGAGGAACACGTCTTTTGAGTGCTATTCTTAACGTAATCGCGATACCTTTCGGGTATCTGATGAGAGGGCTCTATTATATTTTCAATAACTACGCGCTCTCCATCATTTTCTTCACCATAGTCATAAAGGCGCTTTTGCTTCCGCTTTCGATAAAGCAGCAGAAGAGCCAGACTCTGGCTGCAAGAATGCGCCCCTACGAAAACAAAATACGCCAGAAATACAAGGGCGATCCCGCCAAGGCGAAGGAAGAGCTCGACGCTCTCTATCAGTCCGAGGGTTATTCGCCTTATTCGGGCTGCCTTACCTCGCTGCTCCAGCTGCCGATATTCTTCGGACTGTATCAGGTCATTCGTTTCCCGCTTCACTTCATCGCGGGAGTTTCCAACGACCTGATAAACGCCCTGCCGGATATCGCGACGAAGGGCGACATGTATTACGCGGGCCTTGCTCAGGCGAACTGGCCGAGCGCGGCTGATTTCAGCACTATCCAGGGCGATTCGCTCTTCGGGCTCCCGCTGAATCTGAAGCTGTTCGGGCTCGATCTGACGCAGTCCGCGTCGATAGGCCACATTTCGTGGTACTGGCTGTTCCCGATTTTTTCCGGCTTGACCGCGCTCGCGATGCAGCTTATCATGATGCGTATCAACAAGCGCAACGCCGGCGGAGAAAAACAGCCCGGCATGGGAATGCTTTTGTTCATGCCCGTTTTGTCGGTCGTCATCGGATTCTCGGTGCCGAGCGCGCTCGTTTTCTATTGGTGCGTATCCAACGTCATCACCGCGCTGCAGTCCGTCGCCCTCGGCAGGTACTACACCGTCGAGCGCGTGATGCGTCTGAAAGCGAAGAAGAAGGCCAAGAAGGGCCAGGCAATAACCAGAGAAGAAGCAAATATCCTTATCAAAAACGAAGACTATACCGTCGAGGAGATAGGTCCGAAGAGCGCCAAAGAGCTTAAGGAAGAAGCCAAACGCAAGCTCGCCGAGGCGCGCCGCAGGGAAGAGGAAGAGTGGAAGGAATAACTCCCCGACGTGATGATTGCCGTTAGTAACGGCGGAACGGAGTATTTATAATGAGAATCGAAGCTACCGGTACCGGTAAGACCATAGATGACGCCATCAAGGCCGCCTGCGAAAAGCTCGGCAGGGACAGAGACGACGTCGAGGTAGAGGTCATAACGGCGCCCACCAAGAAGGTGCTGGGCTTTATGGGCGGAACCAACGCCGAGGTCGTCGCGTTCTACGACGACGGAAAGCCCGAAGAAGTCGAAGAGATCAAAGAGGAGCCGGCTCCCGTCATCGAGGAAGCCAAGCCCGAAAAGAAGGAAAAGAAGCTCAGGAAAGAGCAGGAAGAATCCGAAGCGCCGGAAGCTCCCGCGCCGAAAAAGGCCGAAGCCCCCGTCGCGGGAAGCAAGCAGGACAGAGCGGAAGCGTTCCTCAAGAAAGTTCTGCCCTATATCACTTCCAAGCCCGTCGAGATCAAGAGCGAACAGACCGAGGACGGCGTCCGCATCAACATCGAGGGCGAGGACATCAACGCCATCATCGGCCGCCGCGGCGAAACGCTCGACGCGCTCCAGTACCTGACCGGCATCGTCAGCGCCAAGAGCGGCGAAAAGCACATGCGCGTCTATATCGACACCGGCAGCTACCGCGCCCGCAGGGAAGAGACGCTTGAACGCCTCGCGAAGAAATACGCCGAGCGCGTCCGAAAGACCGGCAGAAGCTTAACGCTCGAGCCGATGAGCCCGAACGAGAGACGCATCGTCCACATGGTCATTCAGGATATCGACGGCCTCGAATCCTTCTCCAAAGGCGAAGGCAGCGCCCGCCGCGTCGTCATCGCGCTGAAGAGATAAGGCATGCCTTCCCCTTGAGGGGAAGGTGTCGCGCCGTCAGGCGTGACGGATGAGGTGTCGCTCGCGTAGCGAGCGCCGTAGGGGCGATTATCAATCGCCCGCAGGCCTTCCCCTTGAGGGGAAGGTGTCGCGCCGGAACGGCGTGACGGATGAGGTGTCCCCGCGCCACGCGCGGTTCGTAGGGGCGATTATCAATCGCCCGCATGCCTTCCCCTTGAGGGGAAGGTGTCGCGCCGTCAGGCGTGACGGATGAGGTGTCATCCTGAGCGAGCGAAGCGAGTCGAAGGATCCCCCGCATTAACGCAGAAACGCAGACAGCTCCCCTGTGCAAGGGGAGCTGTCATTTTTTGCGTCGCAAAAAAAGACTGAGGGAGGGAAAAATCTTCCGTTCGCTCATCGCCGCATTCGTCTGCAAAAATCGCTTTCTTTTCACGTTGACTTTTATAAATATCTATATTACACTTATATTGTTAAAGTATGTCTTCGTAAGCAATCGGAAGGCGGTGCGATATGTATTATACGATAGCTGATA
>JAFZXI010000027.1 GCA_017616855.1 Clostridia bacterium
GCCGCATACTACGGCGCTTTCCACGACGTCGCGCGTCGTGCCGGCTTCGTCGGAAACGATGCTGCGTTCGCTGCCGGCGAGCAGGTTCATCAGCGTGGACTTGCCGACGTTCGCGCGGCCCGCGATGACGGTGTCGACGCCTTCGGTCAGCGCGAGCCCGCCCTCGTAGGTGCCGGCGAGCTTCAGACACCTGTCGGATAGCTCGAAAAGGCGGTCTGTCGCCTCGTTTTTCGGCAGTTCGGGGACGTCTTCGTCCGGGAAATCCGCCTCGGCGGAAATGTGTATCAAAATCTCGTTCGCTTCCTCGCGGAGCGCCTTCAGACCGCGGTCGAGCGCGCCTCCCGCCTGTCTGTTGGCGAGCTTCAGCGCCTCCGCGGAGCGCGCGTAAACGACGTTCATGACGGACTCCGCCTCGGTCAGCCCGAGCCGCCCGTTGAGGAAGGCGCGCTTGGAAAACTCGCCGCCTCTCGCCTGCCTCGCGCCGGCTTTCAGCAGCGTTCCGAGCACGCGCTCTGTGACGAAAACGCCGCCGTGGCAGGCGATCTCGACGCAGTCCTCGCCGGTGAAGCTCTTCGGCGCGCGGTAGACCGTCGCGACGACGGTGTCGACGGTTTCGTCCCCGTCGCGTATCTCGCCGAGGGCGCAGGTCCACCCCCTGCGCGAAGCGAGCGGCCCGCCCGCTTTCGGCGTGAAAACGCCGTCGCAGAGCGCGATCGCGCCTTCGCCGCTTACGCGTATGACGGCGATGGCGGCGTTTCCGTGCGCCGTCGCTACCGCGGCGATTATGTCGGATGAAGGTAAAGCTTTAGGCATATATCCTCCGTGAGTGAAATACGGCGCGCCTCAGGCGCGCATGAATTGCCGCTTTCAGCGGCGTGAATTGGCTTCGCCGTGATTTGATCGCTTCGCGATCATGATTTGCAGCTTCGCTGCATGAAGGAACAAATCGCCGTCGGCAATTTGAAAAAACTATGCCGCCCGAGGCGGCAAATCATGCGCCGCAGGCGCAAATCATGACGGCAGAGCCGTCAAATCATGCAAGCAAAGCTTGCAATTCATGCAATATCCCGATTGTTCCACGTGGAACAATCGGGATATTGGTTAATAATTCGCTTCCCCGCTCTTCTCGAACGTGTACGCGAGGCGCGACATAACGACGTAAAACGCCGCCGTCACAAGCTGCGGAACGAATATTCCCGCGAGCCCGAGCACGCGCGTGAGCAGGTCGAATTCGGTGTTTATGCCGTAAAGCAGCGGCACGAGCCCGAGCGCGACTCCGCCGCCGAACGCGAGCGCGGCGATGATTATCGGATAAACGAACGAGCGCGTACCCTCGCGGAAAAACACCGCGTAGAATATCGGCGCGAGCACGTAAAGCACGATATAACCGTAAAACGCGATCATCGAGAGGTCGCCGCCGCGGTTCTGAACTATATCCCCCGCCCAGGAGATGACGAGCCCGCCGTTGAGCAGGTACACCGCGCAGGCGAAGAACCACATTCCCGCCTTCGCGCCGGCGCGCAGCCGCTTGATAAACGGCAGCAGCATCAGCGGTATCGTCGGCAGAAACGCCGCGACTCCCGCCGCCGAACACACGAGTATCATGATAAGGTCGTACTTCATAGCGTGGCTCCTTTGTTATACTGAGAGGAGAAATTGAGAGGAATTATACTACAGGTAATGGCACGCCTGCGGCGTGCATGAATTGCCGCCTTTGGCGGCATGATTTGGCTTCGCCGTGATTTGATCGCTTCGCGATCATGATTTGCAGCTTCGCTGCATGAAGGAACAAATCGGCAAAGCCGATTTGAATAACCTATGCTCGGTTCGTGGCGGCAAATCATGATTGCGAAGCAATCAATTCATGCGAGCAACAGCCGTCAAATCATGCAAGCGGGACACGACACCTCATCCGTCTCACCGCGCTTCGCACGGCGATCCACCTTCCCCTCAAGGGGAAGGCGCTCCCCGCTTGCAAATCATGCAAATCCGCCCCGGCGGATTTGCCTAACTTACGTCCGTCAAATCCAGATACCTGCTGCCGTTCTTCGAAATATACTCTTTCCTCTCCGCCAGATCGTCGCCGAGGAGCGTGTTGAACATATACTCCATATCGGCGACGTCGTCGGTGGAAACGCGTATCAAACGGCGCGTGGCGGGGTTCATCGTGGTCAGCCACATCATGTCCGGCTCGTTCTCGCCGAGGCCCTTGGAGCGCTGAATCGTGAACTTCTGCCCCTTTATCCTGTCGAGGACGTCCTGCTTCTCCTTTTCGGTGTAGGCGAAGTAGGTCTTGTCCGCGTTGATCTCGTAAAGCGGGCTTTCCGCGATATAGACGAGCCCCTTCTCGATCAGCGTCGGAACGAGGCGGTAAAGCATGGTAAGGATCAGCGTGCGGATCTGGTAACCGTCGACGTCGGCGTCGGTGCAGATGATGACCTTGCTCCAGTTGAGCCGGTCGAGGTCGAAGGAGGAGACCTCCTTCTTCCCGCTCTTGACCTCGGCGCCGCAGCCGAGGACCTTCAGCAGATCGGTGATTATCTGGCTCTCGAAGATGCGGTGCAGGTCGGCCTTCAGACAGTTCAAAATCTTGCCGCGCACGGGGATAATCGCCTGAAACTCCGCGTCGCGCGCGAGCTTGCAGGAGGTTAGCGCGGAGTCGCCCTCGACGATGTAAATCTCGCGGACGCTCTTGTCGCGGGAGCGGCAGTCGACGAACTTCTCGACCTTGTTGGTGAAATCCATCGTTGTGATGTTCGCCTTTTTGAGCGTCTGGCGCATCTTTTCGGCGTTTTCGCGGCTGCGCTTGTTGACGAGCACCTGGTTGGCGATAAGCTCGGCGTCGTTGGGGTTCTCGAGGAAGTAGACCTCGAGCTGATGCTTCAGGAAGTCCGTCATCGCGTCCTGTATGAACTTGTTGGTGATGGACTTTTTCGTCTGGTTCTCGTAGGAGGTGCGGGTCGAGAAGGAGTTGGTGACGATCACGAGGCAGTCCTCGACGTCCTGGAAGGTGATTTTGCTCTCGTTTTTGGCGTATTTCCCCTGCTTGCGGACGTAAGCGTCGATCTGCGCGGTGAACGCGAGGCGGACGGCCTTTTCGGGCGAGCCGCCGTGCTCGAGCCAGCTCGAGTTGTGGTAATACTCCGCGGCGGACGCCGTGCGGCTGAAGCAGAACGCGGTCTGGATCTTGACCTTGTAGTCCTCCATATCCTCGCGGTCGCGGCCGCGCCTCTCCCCTTCTGCGTACGAAACGGGCGTCAGCGGGTTCTCCCCCGCCAGCTCCCTGACGTAGTCGGTGATGCCGTTTTCATAGAAAAACTCGGTCTCCTCGAACTTGCCGCGGGAAACCTCGTTGCGCAGCAGGAAAAGCACGCCGCTGTTGACGACCGCCTGCCGCTTGAGCGTCTCGGTGTAGTATTCGAGCGGGATCGCGATGTCGGTGAAGACCTGCAGGTCGGGCAGCCAGTGGATGCGCGTGCCGGTCTTGCGCGAAGTCGTCGGCTCCTTGTGCACCTGCCCGTAGAGCTCGCCGCGGCGGAACGAAAGGTTCCACTTCATGCCGCCGGAGAAGACCTCGGCGTCCATGAACTCGGAGGCGTACTGCGTCGCGCAGAGGCCGAGACCGTTCAGACCGAGCGAAAACTCGTAGTTCTCGCCGGCGTCGTTCTTGTACTTGCCGCCCGCGTAAAGCTCGCAGAAGACGAGCTCCCAGTTGTCTTTCCCCTCTTTTTCGTTCCAGCCGAGCGGAATGCCGCGGCCGAAGTCCTGTATCTCGACGGAGTGGTCGAGATAGCGCGTGACGATGATTTTGTCGCCGTGGCCCTCGCGGGCTTCGTCGATGGAGTTGGAAAGTATCTCGAAAACGGCGTGCTGACAGCCCTCGATGCCGTCGGAACCGAAGATGACGCCCGGACGTTTGCGGACGCGGTCGGGTCCTTTCAGCGAGGTGATGCTGTCGTCGCCGTAGGTTTTGGTGATGGGTTTTGGCATGAGAGACGTCCTTTCGAAATGCCTTGATTTTCAATATCTTGTGCCGCCGTGAAGGCAGAATACCCTTATACAGTATATATTATACTACCATCTTTCGATAAGGTCAAGTGAAATTTCCCTCGCCGATGGCTCGAGTCGATATATCGCCCTTGCGGGCGATTCGATATGTTGCCTGACGGCAACTCGATATGTCAGCTCCGCTGACTCGATATATTCGCTGAAGCGAATGAGAAAGGAACAAATCGCCTCAGGCGATTTGAATAATTCAAACTGCGACCGCAGGGAGCGGTTTGTACATTTCTTATTTGCGCAGCAAATATATCGAATCGCTTTAGCGATATATCGAACGCCGTAGGCGTATATCGAGTCCGCGCACGCGGACATATCGACCGCCGCCGCAGGCGGCTTACAAAATTTCCTCTTGACAACCGCGCAGTCTCCATATATAATATCCGTGTATGGATGCTGCGGAAGCATCGCAACAATTTCAAACTTGGCAAAACCGGAGCGATCCGGCGGCGCAAAGCTAAAGGGACTCGCGCGAGAGTCAGCCAGCTGCGATGTTCGGTACAACACGAACGCCGCAGCGTTTTTATTATCCGCAATGCGAACGCGGCGCGCGTTCCGTAGGGGCGATTATCAATCGCCCGCGCAGTAAAGATGAAGCGCCGTGTTTATCCGCGGGCGAATGGTATTCGCCCCTACGACATACACACACGACAGGGAAGGAGCAGGAACGATGCCCGACAATGACAATATAAATAATGAAGAGCTCGTTCTTGACGTGAACAAGCCGCAAGCCGATAACGACTTCGACGCGGAGTTTGAACGCCGCGAAGCCGCCCTCGCCGCCGCGCTCGCCGCGCAGGGCAGGGAAGAGGCAGCGCCCGAAGAACCCGCGCCAGCGCCCTTGGCTCCCTCTGAGGAGGGAGCTGTCGAGGACGGCAAGCCGTCCGAGACTGAGGGAGAGATAACGCCTCCCGCCCCCGCCGAACACTTCACGCCGCAAAGCGGCGCTTCACTCGCCGAAGGCGAACATAACGTCGC
>JAFZXI010000028.1 GCA_017616855.1 Clostridia bacterium
CGGGGTGCCGACGTTTTCGATAAGCGCCTTGCCGTAATCGCCGTAAAGACTCGAAAGGTAGGTCGTGCCGCTGAGCAGCGCGATATCGAAGTTATAGGAAAGGATCTTCTTGACGAAGACCGGCACGTAGAGATGATACGCGACTTTCTCTGAACCCGTACCGCCGGTCGCGGGATCGTAGAACTGCACGTCGAGCAGCGAGAACTGCGTCTTGCCGCTGTCGAACGTGGCGCTGTGCATATAGAACTCCTTCGTTTCACCGTCGCGCTTCAAGCTGACGCCGACCTCGTACGGCTCGAAATGCTGGTTCTCATAAGACATTCTGTAGATCTTAACGTTGAACTTTTTCGCGGCTTCGGTATCAGAGGCGAAGTCGAACTGCGTATTGGTCAACAGGCGCAGGTAGCTGTTGATCATCTTTGTCGAGTAGTCATGATCTGTACTCTCGAGCACGAGCACGGGGAAATCGGCGCCGAGATACTCGGTCGCCTCGGTCCTGAACATGGCGAATTTTCTCATATTGTCGACGGCACTATCGAAGGTCGCTTTGTTCGTTGTCGAAGCGCTCGAAACGTAGCGCGCGTCCGCGGCGTAAGCATATTTCCTTTGGCCGGAGGCGCCGAGATCCGAGATGATGGAGCTTATCGGCAGGGATTGGGTATTCGCTCCGATGCCGTCGCCGGTTATGCGCAGCGCGCGCTGCGTGCCGATATCCAGCACGGGGTTGGTCGTGACGTACGGCTCGGCAAGGGTCACGTCGGTGTAATCGTCGGCGAACGGGACCAGCGTCTGCTCGGCGTTGAAAACGCCGCCGAAGGTCTGATTCGTTAATGTGCCGCCGAAATCGGCGAAGACAACGTAGCCGGCGCCGTAGCTGTTGCCGGAGCCGTAATTCTCGTTGTCGTCGTTATAATAGCCGGCGTGCTTGCCGCAGTAGGTATCGTTCTGCACCGTCACGCCGACGAACTTGATCGGCATACCGGCGCCGTTATTGCCGATGATATCGCCTATCTTTCTGTTGCCGGAAGCGGTGGAATTATCCGTAACGCCGTCGTCGAAATGCTTCAAGCTGACGGAATCGAGCAGGATATTATATCCGCTGAACTTCAGCAAAGCGCCGGTACTTCCGCCGTCACTTGCAGCGCGGAAAGAAATAGAACTGCTGGTGCTGGTGCTGCTGACACCGGACGAACCTATTATACCGCCGGTGCCGCTGTAGTGCGGCGTATCGCTGCATGCGTTATAATTCGTCGTTATATCGCAGCCGGAAATGATGATATTATCAAAGTCAAAAATGTAGTTCGCAGAATCGCTCTCTCCGGTTCTGTCAGCTTCGGCATAACCGATCAGACCGCCCGCGGCGCAGGGCTTATTGTTCACATGAGAGGCAGAAACGATATTATAATCGCTGACCTCGGCGTTCGAAACGCTGATATATCTCGCGTCACGTCCTCTCACCCATCCGAAGAGCCCGCCCGCGATACAATTGCCGGTTATCGTGCTCGTCTTGTTGTTATTGGAGTCAAAGTGGCCCCTGACCGTGACGTTATTCATATTCAGATAATACTTCTGCGAGAGATGGCCTACCAGACCGCCCGCCATATTCGCCTTGATACTGATACCGGCGACGTTGCAGTTCGCAACGTCCAGAACGATATCGTGAGCTGAGCCGATGAGGCCTCCCGCGAAGTTCATATTCGACGGATCGGAGGTATCGTTGACTACGGCGATCTCCGCCCCGGAAATGCCTGTGAGCGTAAGGTTGCTTATGCTCGTTTTTCTGTACGGACTGACCGTCGTTCCGCGTATATTAATACTGTCTACTGTTTTTGTAGAAACCTTGTGCGTTCCCCAAGTGTTGCCGATAATGCCGCCCGCGCCGGTAATTCTGTTATCAGGCCAGGAACTGTCAATTGCGTCGTTAAGCGCGGCGCTCTTCAACTGTATCTTGTTGACGGTAAACTCATGTCCGCCGGCGTCAACGGCAAGTCTGTATTCATACGTCCTGCCGACAAGGCCGCCCGCCTGGATGCCGCCGACGGCGCTGACCCAGCTGTCACCGGTGCCGGCGCTGCTGTCGTATTTGATGTTTGAGGTTGTGGGCGTCATATTTTTGTAAGTTCCGTATCCGACAAGACCTCCGACGCACTTCGCGCCTTCCACAAGGAACTCGTGGAATATAACGTTTTTGATATAGAACGCCGAATCATACATCAAGCCGAAAACGCCGCCGCAGGAAATGTAATACTCTTTAGCGCTGCCGCCGACCACACCGCTCACATTGTTTTCGTTTGTAAGCTTATCGTTGGTAGAAGCAACGCAGATGTAAGTGCTCTGAACGCCGCCGCTCAGAGTGTAAACGTCGTGGAAAATGCTGCCTGCGAGCGTGAAGTTCCTGACAGAATTCGAATTGCTTGTGCTGGGCATCCTCGCATAGTTGAAAAGCCCAAACCCGGCAGTTTCATTAAGATTGATATACCTCTGGTTATCCTTATGGCTATACTCGAGATAGCGCATATGCAGAGTGATCTTTTTATTGTAACCCTCGAATTGATGAATATAGAGCGCAAGATTACTATTGCTGTTATTGTTTTTCGCAGGGAAAGAAGCAACGTATATCGAGCCGATGCCGCGGAAACCGGAGGCGACGTCGCAATCGCCTGTCAGCGTGATATTGACGCCGGTGGTGCCGTTCGCGATCGCAAAAGAACAGAGAGCGAGGCAGCTCGTATCATCCGCCGTGTAAGCCCGCAGGATATACGGGATCTTGTTGCCGTTGGCCGTATACTTGTCATCCAACGCCTTGGTGTAGTCCGGCAGGCTCGTGGGATCGGTCGTGCCGACGCCTGAATAATCCGCGCCGGCGCGCACCGTAGTCTGCGCGCGGTAAGCCTGCCAGTTTTCGGTGATACTGTTACTGGTAACGCTGATATCCGGATACGCATTCGGGCTAGTCATACTGCCGCCGGTCGGCGCGCAGCACGCGCCGCTGTTTACGGCGGCGCCGAGGATATAGACCGCCTGACCGTTCGGCAGCGAAACGTCTCCGCCCGAAACGGTCATCATCGTTTCGGAAAGCGAGAGATCGGGGATGGTATAGTTCTTATCGCCGTTATTCAGCGCGGCAGAGGTGACTCTGTAAACCGAGGTCTCGTGGAAGGCGTAGCCCGCGATGACTCTGCCTATAATCGGATTGATATAGAGATATCCCGCCTGCGCCACTCTCGGCTCGGTCGCCGAGGTGAGGCCGACGTTCGCGCTCGTCATATTGCGGAAGATAAGACCGCCGTTGAAGAGCGTCCCGACGTAGCCGCCTATGGGCGTGAGCCGCGGATAGGTGTTGCTGGCAGTGCTTATCGTGAAGGCGGCGTTGGTAAAGACGACCTGCGTGTTATCTATGATAGTGTCGCCGCCGAGAATCTGCCCGATGACGGCGCCGTAAGACTGGACTCCGCCCTGGAATTTATATGCGTCGGTAACCAGAGGCGCCGCGAGCGTGATCACGTTAGAGCTGTTTTTATTAACGTCGACGTTTACCGTAAGGCCCTTGACGACGCAGCCCATCGAGGTATTGATCAGCGGCGCGTCGGAATGGTTCGTTATCGTTATATTGGAGCCGTAGCCGATCAGCTGGCCGCGGAAAGCGTACTGCGTGTTGGCGGCGGCGTCGACGGTGCCGAGCGCGATATAGTCCGCCGGAAGCTCGATATCGGTCGTAATGATGTAATACGCGCCTGCAAGATACCTGCGGACGGCCGTCGTGTTTACTTTAACGTTTGTACCTATTCGCGTGAACTTATCGGTGCCGGAAGAATACTTATACTTAACATTGTTGTAATCCATCGAGACGTAGTTAAAATTCGTCGCGTTGTCCGTTGTTGAGTTACCCGTCAAGTCACTGGGCAGATATATCTGAACGCCGCCGCCGAGCACGGTGGTGTCGTTTGCTATTATCTTCGCGATGATGGGCAGCTTATCGTTGTTGTCAATTATATAGGGATCGTTATACTTGCCGCAGCCCTCGATGACGGCGGTGACGTTGACGTTGACCATGAGCTCGTGGGTCTTGTTGGCAAGGTTATACGCGGTCGTCGCGTTCGCGGCGTGGTAAACGTAAGGCATGAAGCCGGAGGAGAAGTCGTACTCCGCGGTCGACTGCGCTACCGTCGGGTGGGTATAGTAGGTCTCGGAGCCGTAATACATCTTCTGCTTGTTTGCGTATTCGACCGAGTTCGTGAGCTCGTGGCCGTAGGTCACGTTATGGACGGCAGTGGAGCCGCTCCAGTCCCTCTCGATCTCGAAGTTGTAGGAGCCGGAGCTTTCGCCCGCGTAGGTGAAGCTGTTGAGAATCGTCGCGCGGCTGAAGAGCGACTTCGTCGTTCCGTAGACCGTGTCCATATTGCCGATCGAGTTCGCGGCGGAGCGTCCGTCGAGCTTCAGGTTGGTGAAGCGCAAGCTGATTGCGCGCGCGGTATCGTAGCCGACGTCGCCGATCAAGCTCGACGCGATATACTTGCTCGCGTAGCCCGAATAGGCGGTGTTCGACTGAGCGACGCCGTTGATGGTGACGTTGGAGTTTTTGCCGACCTTGTTGACGAGCAGC
>JAFZXI010000003.1 GCA_017616855.1 Clostridia bacterium
AACGACGCTTCCACCGCGCACCGCGTCACGCCCGGGTGGGCTTACGGCTTCCCGGAGCTTTCCGCGGCGCACAGAGAGGCGATTGCGACTTCCGGACGCGTAGCCGTCCCCGGCTGCCACGCGAGCGGATTCGTCGCGCTGGTCTTCCCGCTCGTCGAGGCGGGGCTGCTGCCGAAGGACGCGGAGCTTTCCGTTTTTTCGCTGACCGGCTACAGCGGCGGCGGGAAAAAGATGATCGCCGAATACGAAGCGGCGGAGCGTTCCCCGCTTTACGGCGCGCCGAGGCAGTACGCGCTCGGGCAGACCCACAAGCACCTGCCGGAGATGCGGGCGGTCACGGGACTCGAAAAAGCCCCCGTCTTCTGCCCGATAGTCGCTGACTTTTACAGCGGCATGGAGGTCACGGTCCCGCTCTTCGCCGACGCGATAAACGGCGGAGCCGATGAGATAAAAGAGATATACAAGGCGAAATACGCCGGTCCGGTCGTCCGCTTCTGCGACGCGCCGGACGCCGACGGAATGCTTTCCGCGGCGGCGAAATCCGGCGCCGACGGCATGGAGGTAAGCGTCTTCGGCAACGGCGAGCGCATACTGCTCACCGCGAGGTTCGACAACCTCGGCAAGGGCGCTTCCGGCGCGGCGGTGCAGTGCCTGAACATAATGCGCGGCGCCGACGAAACGGCGGGGCTCGCGCTCTGACGGAGGTTTATTTTATGAAACAGATCGAAGGCGGCGTCTGCGCGGCAAAGGGCTTTTACGCAAACGGAGTCCACTGCGGCATCCGCCGCGGACGCGAAAAGCGCGACCTCGCGCTGATATATTCCGAATACCCCGCCTCAGCGGCGGCGGTCTATACGAAAAACCTCGTAAAAGGCGCTCCGCTCGCGGTCACGAAGGCGAACATCGCCGACGGCTCCGCGCGCGCGGTCATCTGCAACAGCGGCAACGCCAACACCTGCAACTCGAACGGCATCGAGATCGCCGAGCAGACCTGCGCGCTGCTCGCCGAAAAGCTCGGCATAGAGCCAAGCGACGTCATCGTCGCCTCCACCGGCGTCATCGGCCAGCCGCTCGACATCGCTCCGATCGCCGCGGGCATCCCGCCGCTCTGCGAAGGGCTCGTCCCCGACGGCTCCGGCCTCGCCGCCGAAGCGATAATGACGACTGATACGAAGATAAAGTCCGCCGCCTTCGCCTTTGACATAGGCGGGACCGAATGCCGCATCGGCGGCATCGCGAAGGGCAGCGGCATGATACATCCGAACATGGCGACGATGCTCGTCTTCGTCACCGCCGACTGCGCGATAACGCCGCAGATGCTGCAAAAGGCGCTCTCCGAAGACGTCAAGGACTCCTTCAACATGATAAGCGTCGACGGCGACACCTCCACCAACGACATGGTCAGCGTGATGGCGAACGGCGCGGCGGGCAACCCCGTCATCGACGCGGAAGGCGCGGACTTCGACGCCTTTTGCGAAGCGCTCGCCGCGGTCACGAAAACGCTCTGCAAAGCAATCGCCGCGGACGGCGAGGGCGCGACGAAGCTGCTCGAATGCACCGTCACCGGCGCCTCCGACGCCGACTCCGCGCGCGCCGTCGCGAAAAGCGTCGTTTGCTCCTCGCTGCTGAAGGCGGCGATGTTCGGCGCCGACGCCAACTGGGGCCGCGTGCTCTGCGCCGTCGGCTACAGCGGCGTCGAGACCGACGTGACGAAGATAGGCGTTTCCTTCGCCTCAGCCGCGGGCGGGATCGAGGTGTGCAGAAACGGCGCGGGCGTCGACTTCTCGGAAGAGAAAGCAAAAGAGATACTCTCGCAGGGCGAGATAAAAATAAACGTGTCGCTGGGCGACGGAGACGCCTCCGCAACCGCGTGGGGCTGCGACCTGACCTACGACTACGTGAAGATCAACGGAGATTACAGAACGTGATGAACATTTCAAACGCCGCGCGCGCCGAGATACTGACTCAGGCGCTCCCCTACATCCGCGAATACTACGACAAGACCGTCGTCGTCAAATACGGCGGCAACGCGATGATAAACGACGAGCTCAAGGAAGCCGTTATGGGCGACCTCGTGCTGCTTTCGCTTATCGGCATCAAGGTCGTGCTCGTCCACGGCGGCGGGCCGGAGATAACCGAAACGCTCGCGAAAATGGGCAAGAAGAGCGAGTTCGTCGACGGGCTCCGCGTCACCGACAAGGAGACGGTGGACGTCGTGCAGATGGTCCTCGCCGGACGCATCAACAAGAACCTCGTCAACCTGCTCGAAGGCAAGGGCGGGCGCGCGATGGGGCTCTGCGGCATCGACGGACACATGCTCCGCGCAAAGCCGGTCAGCGATAAGCTCGGCTACGTCGGCGAGATAACCGACGTCGACGTCAAACCGATAAACGACCTGCTCGAAAAGGGATATATCCCCGTCGTCTCCTCCGTCGCCTGCGACGAAGACGGCAACGTCTACAACGTCAACGCGGACAGCGCCGCCGCCGCGATCTCCGGAGCCGTCGGCGCGGAGTGCCTCATCTCGATGACCGACACGAGCGGTATCCTGCGCGACAAGGACGACCCTTCGACGCTCATCCCGCAGCTCACGACAGCGGACGCGCCGCAGCTCGTCAGCGACGGAGTCATCTCCGGCGGCATGATACCCAAGATCGGCTGCTGCATCGAGGCGATAAACAAGGGCGTCCAGAAGGTCTTTATCATCGACGGGCGCGTCCCCCACGCGATATTGATAGAAATACTCACCGACGAGGGCGTCGGCACCATGATAGTTGACGGGTGAAACCATGGATACGGTACGCAAGGATAACGAATATATCGCGAACACCTACTCGCG
Organism: Clostridia bacterium; assembly: GCA_017616855.1. GTDB lineage: Bacteria > Bacillota > Clostridia > Oscillospirales > RGIG8002 > RGIG8002. The sequence continues at coordinate 2,840 of JAFZXI010000003.1, forward strand.
CTTTCCGCTGACGCTTTCACGCGGGCGGGGTTCCCTTTTATACGACGAGAACGGCAACGAGTATATCGACCTCGGCACCGGCATCGCGGTCAACGGCTTCGGCGTCGCCGATCCCGTCTGGGCGGGCGCGGTCATGACGCAGGCGAACACGCTGCCGCACGTCTCCAACCTCTACTACTCCGCCCCATGCGCCGAGCTCGCGGAGCTCCTGTGTCAAAAGACCGGCATGAAAAAGGTCTTTTTCTCCAACAGCGGCGCCGAGGCGAACGAATGCGCGATAAAAGCCGCGCGCAAATACGCCGAGAACAAAGGGCTGACCGGCGCGAAGATAATCACGCTGAAAAACAGTTTTCACGGGCGGACGCTCGCGACGCTCGCCGCCACGGGGCAGGATACGTTCCACAAGGACTACCTGCCGATGCCGGAGGGCTTCGTCTGCGTCGACCCCGACGAGCCCGAAGCGCTCGAAAGCGCCGTCGCGGAGGGCAATATCGCCGCGATAATGCTCGAGGTCGTGCAGGGCGAGGGCGGCGTCGTGCCGCTCAAACCGGAGTTCGCCGCGAAGGCGGCGGCGCTCGCCGCGGAAAACGACGTCCTGCTGATATGCGACGAGGTGCAGATCGGCAACGGGCGCAGCGGCGCGCTCTACGGCTACATGAACTACGGGCTGAAGCCCGACATCGTCACCACCGCGAAGGGGCTCGGCGGCGGCCTCCCGATAGGCGCGACGCTGCTCGGCGAAAAGGTCGCCGGCGTCTTCACGCCCGGCTCCCACGGCTCCACCTTCGGCGGCAATCCCGTCTGCTGCGCCGGCGCGATCTCGATAATCAAGCGCATCGACGAGCCGCTGCTCGAGGGCGTCCGCGAACGCAGCGCCTTCATCATCTCCGCTCTGGACGGCGCGAAGGGCGTCAAGTCCGTCAGCGGCATGGGGCTGATGCTCGGCGTCGAGACCGAGCGCCCCGCCTCCGACGTCATCGCCGACTGCATGGCGGAGGGAGTCCTCGTAATTAAGGCGAAAAACAAGGTCCGGCTGCTGCCGGCGCTGAATATCCCCTTCGACCTGCTCGAAAGGGCGATCGCGATACTCAAGGAGGTCTGCGCGAAATGAAGCATTTACTCAAACTCATGGACTGGTCCGCCGGCGAGATAATCGAAACGCTCGACCTGGCGGATAAGCTCAAAAAAGAAAAGAAAGCCGGCGTCCCCCACCACATACTCGCGGGGAAAACGCTCGGAATGATATTCTCAAAATCGTCCACACGCACGCGCGTTTCCTTTGAGGTCGGCATGTACGACCTCGGCGGCAGCGCGCTTTTTCTCTCCTCCCACGACCTGCAGATAGGGCGCGGCGAGCCGGTGCAGGACACCGCGCGGGTGCTTTCGCGTTTCCTCGACGGGATAATGATACGCACCTTCGAGCAGGCGGAGGTCGAGGCGCTCGCCGAATACGGCAGCATTCCGATAATCAACGGGCTGACCGACTACTGCCATCCCTGCCAGGTGCTCGCCGACCTGATGACCGTGCGCGAACACCGCGGCTCCCTCGCCGGCAACAAGCTCTGCTTCGTCGGCGACGGCAACAACATGGCGAACTCCCTGATCGTCGGCGGCATAAAGACCGGAATGAAGGTCGCGATCGCCTGCCCGTCAACGCATAAGCCCGACGCGGCGCTGATGAAGTGGGCCGCCGAAAACGGCGACTTTACCTGCACCGAAAGCGTGCTTGACGCCGCCGCTGACGCCGACGTGCTATATACCGACGTGTGGGCCTCGATGGGCCAGGAGGGCGAGGCGGAGGAACGCAAACGCGCCTTCGCCGGCTACCAGGTCAACGACGCCGTCATGGCGGTCGCGAAGCCGGACGCGATGGTGCTCCACTGCCTGCCCGCGCATCGCGGGGAGGAGATAACCGCCGAGGTGTTCGAGGCGCACGCCGGAGACATCTTCGACGAGGCGGAAAACCGCCTCCACGCGCAGAAGGCGGTGCTCGTGCGCTGCCTCGGAGAATAGTTCGGAGACGCTTATGAAAAAGTTTCTTGTGCTTGCCGACGGCTCGGTGTTCGAGGGCGCCGGCTTCGGCGCCGAAAAAGAATCCGTGGGCGAGCTGGTCTTCACGACCGGCGTCTGCGGCTATATCGAAACGCTGACCGACCCGAGCTATTACGGGCAGATCGTCATGCAGACCTTCCCGCAGGTCGGCAACTACGGCATAATCGAAGAGGATTTCGAGGGCGAGCCCGCGCTTTTCGGCTACGTCGTGCGCGAATACTGCGAGGCGCCGTCCAACTTCCGCTGCGGCGGCACGCTTGACGCCTTCCTGAAAAAGCGCGGCATACCCGGCGTCTGCGGCGTCGACACGCGCGAGATCACCCGCCGCATCCGCGAAAGCGGCACGATGAACGCCGCGATAGTCTCCGAAGTCCCCGCAGACCTCGGCTTTATAACCGATTACTCCGTCAAAGGCGCGGTCGCCGCGGTCAGCCGCCGCGACGCGCTGACGCTCCCCGCCTTCGGAGAGGAAAAATACAAGGTCGCGCTGCTCGACTTCGGCGCGAAGGGGCATATCGCGGAGAACCTCCGCGAGCGCGGCTGCGCCGTGACCGAGCTGCCTTACGACACCTCCGCGGAGGTCATACTTTCCGGCGGCTTCGACGGGCTGATGCTCTCAAACGGCCCGGGCGACCCCGCCGAGAACGCGGGCGTCGTCGCGGAGCTGAAAAAGCTGCTCGGCAAGCTGCCGATATTCGGCATCTGCCTCGGGCATCAGCTTCTCGCCCTCGCCGCGGGCGGCAGGACGGTCAAGCTCCCCTACGGCCACCGCGGCGCGAACCAGCCCGTCCGCGACCTCGAAAACGGGCGCGTCTATATCACGAGCCAGAACCACGGCTACGCCGCCGACGGCGACGTCCCCGGCGCGAAACCGCTTTTCGTCAACGCCAACGACGGCACGAACGAAGGGCTCGTCTACCCCGCTTTGCAGGCGCTTTCCGCGCAGTTCCACCCCGAGGCGAACGCGGGTCCGCACGACGCGGGCTTCCTGTTCGACCGTTTCATTCAGCTTTTGGAGGATAACAAGTAATGCCCCGCGATCCGAAGATAAAAAAGGTAATAGTCATCGGCTCCGGCCCGATAGTCATCGGGCAGGCGGCGGAGTTCGACTACGCGGGCGCGCAGGCGTGCCGCGTGCTTCGCGCCGAAGGCGTCGACACGGTGCTGGTCAACTCCAACCCCGCGACGATAATGACCGACGCCGCGCTCGCGGACGAGATATACCTCGAGCCGCTGAACGAGGAAACGCTGAAGCGCGTTATAGAAAAAGAAAAGCCCGACAGCTTACTCGCCTCGCTCGGCGGACAGACCGGACTGACGCTCGCGATGAAGCTTTCGCGCGACGGCTGGCTCGCGGCGCACGGCGTCCGCCTGCTCGGCACCGACGCGGAAGCGATCTCGCGCGCCGAGGACCGCGAGCTTTTCAAAAAGACGATGGAGGAGCTCGGGCAGCCGACGATACCCTCCGACATCGCAAACGACGTCGAAACCGCGCTCGCCATCGCGGAAAAGATAAAATACCCCGTCATCGTCCGTCCGGCGTTCACGCTCGGCGGAAGCGGCGGCGGCATCGCGTATAACGCCGAAGAGCTCCGCTCCGTCGCGGCGATAGGGCTCGACACCTCGCCGATACGGCAGATACTCGTCGAGCGCTACATCTACGGCTGGAAGGAAATCGAGTTCGAGACCGTCCGCGACAGCGCCGGAAACGCCGTCGCCGTATGCAGCATGGAAAACTTCGACCCCGTCGGCGTCCACACCGGCGACAGCATCGTCGCCGCGCCCGCGCTGACGCTCTCCGATAAGGAATACCAGATGCTCCGCACCGCGTCGCTCGACATCATCTCCGCGCTCGGCATCGTCGGCGGCTGCAACTGCCAGTTCGCGCTCCTCCCCGACAGCTTCGACTACGCCGTCATCGAGGTCAACCCGCGCGTTTCGCGCTCCTCCGCCCTCGCATCGAAGGCGACGGGCTACCCGATCGCGAAGATAACGACGAAGCTCGCCCTCGGCTACACGCTGGACGAGATAACGAACGAAATAACCGGCAAGACCTGCGCCTGCTTCGAGCCGACGGTCGACTACGTCGTCGTCAAGTTCCCGAAGTGGCCCTTCGACAAGTTCCCCGGCAGCGACCGCACGCTCGGCACGCAGATGAAGGCGACCGGCGAGGTCATGGCGATAGCGCAGTCCTTCGAGGCGGCGGTGATGAAGGCCGTCCGCGGCGCCGAAATCTCGCTCGACACGCTCGACCGCGCGGACGACGGGACTCCCGTCCTCGAGCGGCTGAAGCGCATGGACGACCACCGGCTTTTCACGGTATTCGAGGCGCTGCGCAAGGGCGTCGGCGTCGACGAGATAAGCGCGGTAACGCGCATAGACAAATACTTCGTCGCCTGCCTGAAAAAGCTCGCCGACTTCGAGAACGCCGTTGAAGGCAGGGCGCTGACCGAAGACGAATACCTCCGCGCCAAGCGCCTCGGCTTCACCGACAAGGCGCTGGAGCGCCTTACCGCGCACCCGCTCCCGCCGCACCGCGACGCCGTCTATAAGATGGTGGACACCTGCGCCGCGGAGTTCGACGCGGAAACGCCGTATTTCTACTCGACCTACGACTCCGCCTGCGACTCGCGCCGCTTCGCGCGTTCGGGCAAGCCGGTCATAATCGTGCTCGGCTCGGGCCCGATACGCATCGGGCAGGGCATCGAGTTCGACTACTCCTCCGTCCACTGCGTCCGCACGCTGAAGGAGATCGGCTACGACGTCGTCATCATCAACAACAACCCCGAGACCGTCTCCACCGACTACGACACCGCCGACCGCCTCTATTTCGAGCCGCTCTGCGAGGAGGACGTGATGAACGTCATCCGCGCGGAGAACCCCGTCGGCGTGGTCGTCGCCTTCGGCGGCCAGACGGCGATAAAGCTCGCCAAATACCTCGACGAGAGCGGCGTTAAGATACTCGGCACCTCCGCCGACGGCATCGACACCGCCGAGGACCGCGAGCGCTTCGACGCGCTGCTCGGCAAGCTCTCCATCCTGCGCCCGAAGGGGCTTTCCGTCACGACGGAGGAGGGCGCGCTCGCAGCCGCGGAGGAGCTCGGCTACCCCGTCCTGCTCCGCCCGAGCTACGTCATCGGCGGGCAGAACATGACGATAGCGCACGACGCGCGCGACGTCTCCGTCTATATGAAGCGCATACTCGCCGGCGGGATAAGCAACCCCGTCTTATGCGACAAATACATGCCGGGCCCCGAGCTCGAGGTTGACGTTATCTCCGACGGCACCGACGTACTCATCCCCGGCATAATGCAGCATATCGAGCGCGCGGGAGTCCACTCCGGCGACTCGATCGCCGTCTACCCGACCTACAACGTCGGGGACCTGATGCTGAAAAAGCTCGTCGACCACTCGACGAAGCTCGCCCTTTCGCTCGGCACGAAGGGGCTGGTCAACATCCAGTACCTGATCTACGAAAACGAGCTTTACGTCATCGAGGTCAACCCGCGCGCGTCGCGCACCGTGCCTTATATCAGCAAGGTCTCCGGCGTGCCGATGGTGGATATCGCCTCCCGCGTCATGTGCGGAGCGACCCTCCGCGAGCTCGGCTGCGGGACGGGGCTCTGCCCCGCGCCGCCCTACTACGCGGTCAAGGTGCCGGTCTTCTCCTTCGAGAAGCTGACCGACGTCAACGCCTATCTCGGACCGGAGATGAAGTCCACCGGCGAGGCGCTCGGCATCGGCAGGAGCTTGCCGGAAGCGCTCTTTAAGGGCTTGACCGCCGCGGGCATCAAGGTCGTTTCGCCGCACGATACGAACGCCGGGGTCGGCGTCTTCCTCAGCGTCGACGCGCACGACCTGCTCGAAGTCGTCGGGCTCGCCAAGAAATTCGACGACCTCGGGCTGAAGCTATACGCGACGCCCGACACCGCCGACTCCATCGCCTCGCTCGGCATCGACGTCGAACGCGTGCCCGGCGTGCGCGAAAGCGACGCCGCCTTCAAGCTCATCGAGAGCGGCGCGGTCAGCTACGTCGTCTACACCGGCGCCGTCTACGACGACACGATCGAGGACTATATCGCGCTGCACCGCCGCGCGCTCGCGCATTCGGTCGCCTGCTTCACCTCTCTCGACACCGCCAACTCCCTCGCGGACATCATCGCGAGCCGCTACAACGCCTTCAACACCGAGCTGGTGGACATCGCGCACATGCGCTCCGAGCGCCCGCGCCTGCGCTTCACGAAGATGCAGGGCTCCGGCAACGACTATATCTTTTTCGAGAACTTCGACGGGGCGCTGCCCGCGCCGGAATCCCTCTGCGTAACGCTCTGCGACCGCGCGAAGGGCGTCGGCGGCGACGGCATCGTCTATATCGAGCGCTCCGAGATCGCGGACGCGAAGATGCGCATCTTCAACCGCGACGGCAGCGAGGGACTGATGGCGGGCAACAGCATCCGCTGCGTCGGCAAGTATCTGCACGACAAGGGCTTCGTAAGCGGCGACGAGCTGACCGTCGAGACCGCGAGCGGAATAAAGAAGCTGCGGCTCTATCTGACAAACGGGCGCGTGACCTCCGTCACCGTGGATATGGGACAGGTCGATTTCGACCCCGCCTCCCTGCCCTGCGCGCTGGACGGCGAGGTAATCGACCGCGAGCTTACCGCCGGAGGCGAAACGCGGCGCGTTACCTGCCTCTCGGTCGGCAACCCGCACTGCGTCATCTTCTGCGACCGCGTGGACGCCGTCGACGTGCCGCGCGTCGGCGCGCTCTTCGAGCACGCGGAGGCGTTCCCCGACAGGATCAACGTCGAGTTCGTCCGCGTCGTCAACCCTTCGACGCTGAAAATGCGCGTCTGGGAGCGCGGCAACGGCGAAACGCTCGCCTGCGGCACGGGCGCGTGCGCATCCGTAGTCGCCGCCGTTCTTAACGGTTACTGCAAAAAGGGCAGGGATATAACCGTAAAGCTTACG
>JAFZXI010000029.1 GCA_017616855.1 Clostridia bacterium
ACGACGACGGGAAGCCCGTAAGACTGTATGTTTTCGATATGCTTACCGAGGTTAACTATGCCCTTTTTGAGCGCATCGATATTCTCCGCTTTCAGCTCGTCCTTCGGAATACCCCCGTTGTATTTCAGCGCCTTGACGGTTGCGACGAGCACGACGGCGTCAGGGTGTATCCCCGCGGCGCGGCACTTGATATCGAGGAACTTCTCGGCTCCGAGGTCGGCGCCGAAGCCCGCCTCCGTAACGACGTAATCCGCGAGCTTGAGCGCAAGCTTTGTCGCGCGGACGGAGTTGCAGCCGTGCGCGATGTTCGCGAACGGGCCGCCGTGGATTATGCAGGGCGTATTTTCGAGCGTCTGAACGAGGTTCGGTTTGAGCGCGTCCTTGAGCAGCACGGTCATCGCGCCGTCGGCCTTCAGATCGCGCGCGCGGACGAGACCGCCGCTTCTGTTATACGCGACTATAATGTCGCCGAGGCGGCGTTTGAGGTCCATCAAATCGGACGCGAGGCAAAGAATCGCCATGACCTCGCTCGCAACGGTGATATTGAAGCCGTCGGGACGCGGAACGCCGTTCGCCTTGCCGCCGAGGCCTATCGTTATCTCGCGCAGGGCGCGGTCGTTCATATCAACACAGCGCAGTATAAGCACGCGCTCCGGGTCGATATCAAGCTCGTTGCCCTGGTGGATGTGATTGTCTATCATCGCGCAAAGGAGGTTGTTCGCGGAGGTCAGCGCGTGCATGTCGCCGGTGAAATGCAGGTTAATATCCTCCATCGGAACTACCTGCGAATATCCGCCGCCGGCTGCGCCGCCCTTTATGCCGAAAACCGGACCCATGGAGGGCTCGCGAAGCGCCGTAATACCGCGTTTCCCAAGCTTTGCGAGCGCCTGGCCGAGGCCGACGGAAACAGTCGTCTTCCCCTCGCCGGCGGGAGTCGGGTTTATCGCCGTAACAAGTATCAGCTTGCCGTCCGGACGGGAGGCGGTCTTCGCGAAAAGCTCCTCCGAGAGCTTCGCTTTGTATTTGCCGTAAAACTCGAGTTCGTCCTCGGTAATACCGAGTCCGGCAGCTATCTCTTTAACCGGCTTTTTCTTCGCCTCGAGGGCGATCTCAATGTCAGTTTTCAACGTGAACTCCTCCCTTTTTTCCGACACAACAGACGGAATAGCGTCACTTTTTTATGCTATAAATAATAATAACACATCTGAAAAATAAAATAAAGGTTTTCTTTTCATATTTTTTGTGGTAAAATGAATTTCGGTGAGATTATGCCAAAACTGTTCAAGTCGATTTATACATACTTGAAAGAAACGGACAAGTTCCTGCTCGTCTGTTCGGTTTTGTGCGCCGTCGCGGGCATAATGATAATCAACAGCGCCACGCTGATATCCGGAAGCAAACACGACGTTATTACCCAAACGATCGCCGTCGCCGCCGGCATCGTACTTATGATCGTCCTCTCCGTTATCGCCTATCCCGCCTGGAGCCAGGCGTCGAAGCTCGTCTTCGCGGCCGGTTTGCTTATTCTGATCTTTACGCTGATATTTGCCACGACTATTAACGGTTCAAGGAGCTGGATAAAGATCTTCGGTATAAGCATACAGCCGTCCGAAATCGTCAAGCTGTGCTTTATACTTTCGTTTGCGGCGCATCTCTCCGCGGTAGACGAAAACATTAACCGCATAACAAACGTGCTGTTGCTTTCCGGACATGTTCTGATTTACGTATTGCTCGTTTATTTGCAGGGCGATATGGGCTCGGCGCTCGTTTATCTCGTTATCGGACTCGCGATGTTCCTTATCGCGGGACTTAGCTGGAAATACTTCCTTGCGCTCGGCGTCGCAATCGTCCCCATCGGTTTCCTGCTCTATAAATTCGTGCTTTCGGATTATCAGATAAACCGCATACTCGTCATATTCAATCCCGAACTCGATCCGCTGAATTACGGCTGGCAAACGATAAGAAGCGTAACCGCGATCGGATCCGGAAAGCTCACCGGCCAGGGCTACGCCTCCGGATTGATGACGCAGCGCGGACTTATACCCTCGATTGAAAACGACTCGATTTTCGCGGCAATCGGAGAAGAACTCGGATTCATCGGTTCCGTGGTCGTGCTCCTGCTGCTGACCGCGCTGCTGATGCGCATACTGCGCGTTTCGACAAAATCGCGCGACGCGAACGGCGCTTACATTTGCATAGGCGTTTTCGCTATGCTGGCGTTTCAGATGATGGAAAATATCGGAATGAGTCTGGGACTGCTCCCGATAATCGGCATAACGCTCCCCTTCTTCTCAGCCGGCGGATCGTCTATGCTCGCCGTTTTCGGCGGTATCGGACTTGTCATGAGCGTACACCGGGGCAAAACGATGTTCGATTAGCGATAATAAACACATGCCGCCGTCGGAAGACGGCGGCATTTTGTTATGCGTTTTTACAAAAGTCCGACGGAGATGCGGAGTATCCTCAATGCGTCTGCGACAGTTATTTCTCCGTCGCCGTCCATATCGCCCACAGCGAGCGCGTCCTCGGTCTCCGCGACGAGCTTTGCTGCAATACGGAGCGCCGCGAGGGCGTCGGAAACGGTTATGACGCCGTCATCGTCGAAATCGCCGCGAAGGATAACGAGCTTTCTTCCGTCAATCGGGTAGATACCCGAACGCGTGTAAACACCGTTCTTTTCCATCACCGCATACCAGCCCCGGCTTCCGTCCGCTGGCCCGTTATACGGGAGTGTCCATATCTCGCCGTTGGCGCCGGCGACGTAGTCTCCGAGGCGTTCGCTGCCGCAGGTGGCGCTGAAATAAGAGGTATTGACCTGCCTGTCAGACTGAACGTATTCAAGATTCATCGTATAGTTTTCGACGATTCCCGCTTCGGAAGGATAGTAATGATCGACGTCCGGACGTGAAGCGGAATAGCAGCGGCTCGTGATAGTATTATCACCGACATCCATATATCTGAAATAGCCCATACCGCCGTCGTTAGTTCCCCACGTTGTCGCCCAACTTCCGTCTTCGAACTGCTTATACGTAAACTGGTAGTCATGGATCAACTCGACTATCGTTACGCCGTTTTTCATCTTGCGGTAAAGGTTATGCGAAGCGGGTTCATGGCCGCAAAGAACCATACGGACGTTAGGATTGGGCTCGACAATCTTCTCAAGTATCTGATCGGCAAAGCCGTAGCTGCCGGTCAAAAGAGACCCCGACGTGCTGAGGAACTGATGAGTCAGAATGACCGCCGTGCGGTGAGGATACATCTTCAGCACCTTGTTAGCCCACGCGACGCCCTCATCGGTAGTTTCGTGGTTGAGACCGAGGTACAGGAAAATGAAATCTCTGCCGCCGATCGTCATAAGATCGTAGTGACTCGTGTTGCTGAGGTAGCCGCCGCCCCACCAGGGCTGATAATCGTAATATTGAGCGCCGAAATAGGTGTTCCAGTTATCGTAATAAAGCGTCTCGTCGTGCGCGTTTCCGATATCGTGGTTACCGGGCGTCACGCCGTTCGGAACGTTATTGTTGTCAAGGATATTGTGAACATTTCTTCCGGTTTCATATTCATTTATCGATGATTTTGTATTGACTACGTCGCCGGTGTTACAGACGTAAGCGATATTGCCGGCGTTGTATTCGGTAACGAACCAGTTAAACTGCTCTATCATATAGTGGCGGTAACTCGAATTGCCGATATAATACTGCGTATCGGTCGTCCAGGCGAAAGAGTCGCTGCCGTTGCCGTAGAGGTATTCGGAAACACGGACTTTGATCTTGCCGTTCGCGTCGGCGTAATACTCCGGTTCAACCGCGCATGTGAATTCGTTTTCTTTGCCGCTCTTATCGCCGTGCGCGAGCGTATCCCACGTTTCCGTTTGAGTATTAAAGGCCTCCAGGATAAGGGATTCGTTTTTGATCGTACTGCCCTTATACGTAAAGTAAACGGTTTCGGTTTTCCCTGCCGCATCAATCTCGAACGCCTGATACGGAATCGAAGTCGTCTGAGAAACGGTCGAGTATAGGACGTTGCTTTCAAAGTTAAGCTCCGTCTCTCCTTGCGGATCGCGCTGTTTCATATCGTTAAGCGTCGAGAAGTTTTCGGTCACCGTTACGGGAAGCATATCCGTCTGGTAGAAGGTGTAAGTCGCGTCGGTATCCGCATATGCGGTAATATTCAATTCGCCGCCGGACTCGCCGGCTTTAACGCCGTAGGTGGGCTCAGAACCGAAAACGTTGACAAACGGAGCCGCATTGTCAAAGAAAACGCCTGACGAAAACGCCTGTTCTCCGTCTTTATAAAACTCGAACGTCTGCAGACCGTCGGGATATGCCGTCGAATCGACAGAATAATCGCGGCAGGTCTCGCCGTATTCATTCAGATATGCTTCGCTTGCCGGCCGCAGTTCAACGCCGCCGAGCATGACCGAAACGTCCGCATCCGCGGAAGCGGAACGGACGGTGAACCTGAATTCACCGCTGACAGCACTGCCGGTCCCGTCCCACGAAACGTCGGCGGCTTTTTTCCAGATCCTCAGGTCGCCGACGTAATATTTCGTATTGTATTCACAGTTCCCTTCTCCGGGAATAAGCGTAACGCGAACAGCGTTTATCTCGCCGAGATGCGCGAATATATTTCCGTCGCTCCATTCCGCTCCGGCGGCGAAAGAGGCGAAATCAAACGTCGCTACGTTGTCGACGGGCGTCACTTCGGGGCTCTCGAAAATAAAGCCCTCCGGATAATCGGCGTACGCCTCGTTATCGCTTGCCGGACCTTTGGACGGCGCAGTAAGGAGCTGTATTTTCACCTTGCCGTTATCGGGGTAATTGCCGAGCCAGAGAGATATTTTCTCGGCGCCGACGAGAGAAATCCCGCCGAAGGCGTTGCCGCCGCGCGGTAATTCGTGAGCGTTCAGTTCGAACTCGTCGATGTCCTTATCCGCGGCGGTCACGCTCGCGAAACTGAAAGTATCAAACGGATCGCCTTCAGAGTTTGAAGCGAGAGTAACTTCAAGCGATTTTGCGGAGCCGTCCGGATGCATCGAAGTTGAAGAACGGATACGAAGCAGGTTCTCGCGCCACACGAGCGCGAGCTGCACCGCGGAAAGCGACTCGAATCCGGGCAGCTTTGCGGAAACGTACTCCGCCTCGGCATCTGCAGATACAAAGCCGATCCCGCCGAAACACGACACAAATATAACCACAGAAATCAGCATCGCGATCATACGACAATATTTCTTCATCTGAAAGCCCCCCCTGAGTTATCGGGTCATTCGCCCGCAAAAATCTTTCTTATATCCTTTTCCGTAAGATAACGGCACTTCCCGCACGGAAGAAGTCCGAGCGAAAGATTGCCTATCCGTTCGCGCTTGAGTCGCATAACTTCGACTCCGAGCGCCTCGCACATGCGGCGTATCTCGCGGTTTTTCCCTTCGTAAATCGTTATATGCACCGTCTGCCTGCCGTCTTTTGCGGGCGAAACGGAAACCTCGGCGGGAGCGGTCTTTTCCCCGTCGAGCTCTATCCCTTCCGCAAGCGCCTTCTGCTGATCCTCCGTAAGAGCGCCGCGGACGACGACCTTGTACGTCTTGCCGATATGAAAGCTCGGATGAGTCAGTCGGTTGGCGAAATCGCCGTCGTCGGTCAGCAGAAGCAGCCCTTCGGAGAGCATGTCCAGCCGCCCGACCGGGAAAACGCGCACCTTTACGTCCTTGAGCAAATCGGCAACGCATTTCCTGCCGCGCTCGTCCGACATGGTGGTGACGTAGCCGCGCGGCTTATTCATCATTATGTAGACGTGAGAGCGTGCTTTCAGCGCGACGCGCTTTCCGGAAACCTCCACCCTCGCCTTGCCGGGAATGACTTTGTCGCTGAGCTCGGCGACCTTGCCGTTTATCTTGACTTTACCGGTGATGATAAGATCCTCCGCGCCGCGCCGCGAAGCGACGCCGCATTCGGCGAGAAACTTATTGATTCTTATCGGCTCTTGCTTTGCCATAATTACTCTTTATCGGCCTCGGCTTCTTCGGCGGCTTTTTCCGCCTTTTCCTTAGCTTTATCCTTCTTGCTCCTGCGCTTGAACATGTTGGAGAGCTTCTCGATAACGCTCGGGACGGACTGAATCGCTCTGTCGATGCCGGTTTCGTCCGGTTCGACGGAAAGCACGCGCACGTCGCCCTCTCTGATGGAAAGGAACGCGACAGGAGTTATCGAAACGCCGGCGCCGCTGCCGCCGCCGAACTTCTGCTTATCGGGCTGCTTACCGAAATCGGAGCCGCCGGACGCAAAACCGAAGCAGACCTTGGAAATGGGTATGATCGTTGTGCCGTCGGGCGTCGTGACAGGATTACCGACGATCGTGTTGACGTCGATCATGTCGCGGATGCCCTCCATGGCGGTGCTCATAAAATCGTTGATCTTATTCTCGCTCATAATTGTCCTTCCTTTCGATTATCAGGCGCGGGCGCGTCTCGGTCCGCGTATAATTGCGTTGAAGAATATACTTATTACCGCTCCTACTGCGGAGAAAACGAAAACTCTGACGCGTACAAACGCTTCCAGGTCCGGCTCCTGCTCAGTGAAATCGGGATAAACGTAAATGTTCTGCTTCCTGACTTTGAAGCACTCGTTCACGAAGGCGTCGAGCGCAGCCGCCGCCGCGCAGGCGGAGCCGTAAAGGACCGCGGTCTGCGCCGCGTCGCCGGTGCTTATGCGGCAATGCAGTCGGAAGTGCGTTACGGTCAAACGTTTTGAGACGATACGGAACACTTCCCGCCCGAACTCGACCTTATCTCTGAACTCGTATATCTTTTCCGAAACCGTGCGTTTTTTGCGTTTTTCGGCCTTCTTATCTTTTTTCTTTTCGCGCTCTTCCGTTGTGTCCTCTTTTATGACCGCCTTAGTTATGTCGATGAACGCGAGCTTTACTTTAATCTCCGACTCGCCGTCCTTCAGCTTGACGGTCAGATACATGGGAAGCAACAGAAAAATGATAAGAAGCGCCGGCAGAATCAATAACAGATACCACCACATAGCTTTTCTCCGGAGCGTTTATTCGCTCTCTTCGGGAGCGTCTCCCGCGGCTTCGTCCTCGCGCGCGAGCTGCTCGGTGTATTCCTCGATAGTCATCTGGTCGGGATCCTCGCCTTCCAGACGCGGCAGCTTCGGCAGTTCCTCGAGCGAAGTGAGGTTGAAGCAGCGCAGGAAGTTATCCGTCGTGCCGTAAAGCAACGGCCTGCCGGGTATGTCGAGACGCCCGCGCTCTTCGATGAGCCGCTTCTCGCAAAGACTGCCGATGATATAGGAGCAGTCGACGCCGCGTACGTCCTCAACGAAGCTTCGCGTTACCGGCTGGTTATACGCGATTATCGCAAGCGTTTCCATGGCGACGTCGGAAAGCACGGCATTGCTGCGGAGCTTGAGCGCGGTGCGTATCTCCTCGTAAAACTCGCCCTTAGAGCATATCTGGTAGCTTCCGTTAAGCTCGACCAGCTCGATTCCGCAGCGCGCGTCCGCGTAGCGCTCGGATATATTCTTTACCATTTTTTCGCAGGTATCCGCATCGATACCGACCGCTTCACAGACTCTCTCCGCTTCTATGGGGTCGCCGGAAGCGAATATTACGGCTTCAACTGCCGCTTCGATTCTGGAGAAATCCATATCTCGCACTCTCCTATTTGATCTTATGCTTGAGTTTCTTGCGCGCCTCGCGCGTCATTGTCAGTGAAAGCGAAGCGCCGTCGTTTTCGATATGCACTCTGCCTTCTCTCGCAAGCTGCAGCGCTGCGATAAAGGACGCCACCGCATCGCCGCGCGGGTCGTCGCGCCCAATCAGCGAAAGGAACGCCACACGCGTTTTGCGGGCAAGTCCGCGCAGTATCGAATAGATCTTCGACACGATGCTCGTCGATTTACGGAGCACGACTCGGGATATCGTTTCCGGCGAGACTCTGCGCTCGCGCTTCTGAGTCACTGCCGTAGCGATCGAGTCGTAAGCCGCGCGCAGTTCGTACACGCTGTGAGTTCGGTTATACGTAGTGTCGACCTCAAGCTTCATCGGCTCGCGTACGAAGCGGTAAACGCCGCTTTCGTGTTCGCGGAACGCTTCCGCCGCCTGCTTATAGCGTTCATACTCGAGCAGCAGATTGACAAGTTCCGCGCGCGGATCCTCGGCGTCTTCATCGTGCTTCGGAAGCAGCATTGCCGATTTGATCTGCACGAGCGCCGCGGCCATCGTGAGAAACTCGCTCGAAACCTCGAGGTTTTCGCGCCGCATGACGTCGATATGCTCGATGAACTGCCTCAGCAGCTCGGCAATCGGGATATCGTAGATATTTATCTCGTTTTTGCGTATCAAGGTCAAAAGGACGTCAAGAGGGCCTTCATACGCTTCGATTTTATAAGTTAAAGCTTCCACGCGTACCCTCCTACAGTCCGAAAATTCCATACCAAAGCGATACGAAACCGCTGAATATCTTTTGCGCCACCCAGACGATCGGGTTGAACAAATCGAAATAGATTATCAGCATCAGCACGGCAAAAAGACCGATCTGGAAATACGTGCCGTAACGGTTGTAATAATACGAAACCTTACCCGGCAGGATCGCGCTCACCAGGCGCGAGCCGTCAAGCGGCGGAATCGGGATAAGATTAAACACCGCAAGATAGAGATTCAGATACGACATGTAATATACGATCGTGCATACGACCATCAAAAGCGCCGTACCGAAATTGAGTCCGGAAAAATACCCTTTTCCGTAGTAAATATACAGAACTCCGAACTTTTCAAGCAACGCCATGATGAACACGCACAAAAACGAGAGCAAAACGTTTGAAAGCGGTCCGGCGCCTGCGGTTATCGCGAAATCGCGCTTATATTTTCTGAAATTGCGCGGATTCACCTGCACCGGCTTAGCCCAGCCGAAGCCGGTCAGAAGCATGGAAATAAAGCCCAATATATCGAGATGGGCAAGCGGGTTCAAACTCAATCTGCCGGTTATCGCAGGAGTGTTGTCGCCGAGCTTTACGGCGGTGAAAGCGTGGGCAAACTCGTGGATAGTCAGCGATAACACCACCGCGGGAAGCATTATTAAAATCTGCACGGGATCGCTGAATAGTCTCGAAATCATTATACCTCTCCTTATACGCTATATATTATACTATAAACATCTGTCAATATCAAGAGAAAAAACCGCAATATCTCCGATTTTGGACACAAAAAAGGACGGGCTTCCCCGTCCTTTGTAATATGTGCCGTTTATTTTGCGGCGTTCTCGCCGGCAAGCGCGCCGGTAGCCATCGCAATGTGCATGTTGTAGCCGCCCGTCAGCGCGTCGACGTCGATGACTTCGCCGGCGAAATAGAGACCTTTAACGAGTTTGGACTCCATCGTTTTCGGGTTAATCTCTTTGACGTTCACGCCGCCGGAGGTGATTATCGCCTCGTCTATCGGACGAGTGCCGACGACGATGAACTTCATGCTTTTCAGCAGGTCCGTCAAACGAGCGCGTTCTTCGCGCGTAACGGAGTTGACCTTTTTGCGCGGGTCTATGCCGGAAAGCTCGACGACGACCGGTATCAGCTTCTTCGGAAGCAGCTCGTCAAGCGAATTAACGAAATCCCTGTTCGGATTAGCCGCGAAATCGCGCACGATGCGCTTTGAAAGTTCGTCCGCGGTCAACGCGGGCTTCAGGTCGATGCAGACCTCGTATTCCCTGCCCGGCTCTACGTGCGCGGACGCCGAAAGAATAACCGGTCCGGAAAGCCCGAAATGCGTGAAGAGCATCTCGCCGAAGTCCTCGTAAACGCGCTTTCCGTTCATTTCCGAAAGCGTGACGGCGACGTTTTTGAGCGACAGGCCCATAAGCTTTTTAGCGGTATTTCCCGCAGTTACGAGCGGAACAAGCGACGGGCGTATCGGAACGACCGTATGCCCCGCGCTCTCGGCGAGACGGTAGCCGTCGCCGGTCGAGCCGGTGCGCGGATACGAGGCGCCTCCGGTCGCGACAACAACGGCGTCGGCGCGAAGCTCGCCGCGGTCGGTTTTGACTCCGGTCACGACGCCGCTCTCGATAACGAGCGACTTAACAGTCGCGTTGACGTAATCGCAGCCGGCGTTTTTCGCCATAGCGAACACGGTATCGACGACGTCGACGGCTTTGTCGCTGACGGGAAAAACGCGGTTACCGCGTTCCGTCTTAAGCGGAAGTCCGGCGGCTTCGATCAGTTCCATCAGGCGCTGCGGGGGCAAAAAATACAACGCCGAATACAGAAAGTCGGGATTTCTCGTCACGCTTTCCGTAAATCGGCGTACGTCGCAGTTATTCGTAAGATTGCACCTGCCCTTGCCGGAGATCATCATCTTCCTGCCCGGGCGGGCGTTTTTATCGACTATCGTAACGGACGCTCCGGCGTTAGCCGCAAAGTATCCGCAGATAAGTCCGGCGGCGCCTCCGCCGATTATCACTACGCGTTTCACTAACAATTCTTAAGCCCGTCGGTAATGAGATCTACGAGCGTATCGACGGCGAGCTTTTCATCGACTCCGTCGGCGCTGATCCTGACGGTCTCGCCGTTCAGAACGCCGAGGGAAAGCACTCCGAGAAGACTCTTCGCGTTGGCGCGGCGGTCGCCCTTCTCGATCCAGATATCTCCCTTGAACTCGTTTGACTTCTGAATGAAAAACGTCGCCGGTCTGGCGTGCAGTCCGACTTTATTGTTTACGACAGCTTCTTTGATAATCATATTCAAGCCCTCCGAGCATCTTTATTCTACAAGAATATTTTATAGCATCGGCGCCGATTCGTCAAGCGAAATCGGTTGTAAATAGTGCCGTTTTTACAAGCTCAAAACACGTGCGGATTATAACGATTGCACAATTAGTACGGCAGTCAGTCGCACAGCGCTCAATATCTTGTGTTTGAAATGAAAAGCGGGCGCCGCAAGGCGCCCGCTCAAGAGCAATGCCGAATCAGAGCTCGGACGGTCCTTCGGGCTCGTCCTTCTCTTCTTTTTCTTCCTCTTCGCCGCAGCACTCGTCGCAGTCGCAGCAGTCGTCTTCACAGACGTCGTCAAGGAATATCTCCTTGCCGCAGCAGGGGCACTCGATGCTGTCCTTGCCGAAATCCTCTTCCTCGAGGCAGATGGTCTCGCCGCACTCGGGGCAATCGAATTCGGCGTAATCGCCGCAGCACTCATCGTCGAAAAGCATCTCTTCGACGTCATAGAGGTCTTCGTCCATCGCTTCGGCGTACTCGTTGAGATCGAAAACGTCGTCCTTGACTTCTTCGATATCCTCGGCGATAACGTCGAGAGCGTCAACGATCGCAGCAAACAGTTTAGCTTCTTTGCTGTCCTTGTCAAGATCGAGGCCTTCCATAAGGCCTTTGATATAAGCTATCTTTTCCTGAGCTGTCATAGTTCAAAACTCCTTTACTTTCAACTATTGTCAACCTTGTTGCTCAATTCGTCAACCCGTAACGCGCTGCAGGTATTCGCTCGTTCTGGTGTCAATCTTGATAACGTCGCCCTCGTTGATGAAGAGCGGGACCTTGATAGCGGCGCCGGTTTCGAGCGTGGCGGGCTTAGTGACGTTTGTCGCGGTATCGCCCTTTACGCCGGGCTCGGTCTCGGTGACTTCGAGCTCAACAAACAGCGGCGGTTCGACGGAGAAGACGTTGCCCTTGTAGGAAACGATCTTGCAGACCATATTCTCTTTGACAAACTTGAAGTTGTCGGAAAGGATACTCTTGCTGATCGGCACCTGCTCGTAGGTCTCGCCGTCCATGAAGTAGTAAAGATCGCCGTCGTTGTAAAGATATTCCATTTCTTTACGCTCGACGTAAGCGTTTTCAAACTTTTCCGTGGGGTTGAAGCTGCGCTCGGTGACGGCGCCCGTGATGACGTTCTTCATCTTGGTGCGCACAAAGGCAGCGCCCTTGCCGGGCTTGACGTGCTGGAACTCTACGACCTGCATTACGTCGCCGTCCAGTTCAAATGTTACACCGTTTCTGAAATCTCCAGCTGAAAGCATTTACATTCCTCCAATACCAGTATGTATAATATTGTAAATCATATCCGCAATAATTGCAAGAGTATTTTTCAATTATTTCGTATATGTTTTATCAAAGCTTGTCAATCAGTTTCGCGGCAACCCGAAGTATCGCCAGCGCGTCCGCGACGGTGATTTCGCCGTCGTTATCGGTATCGCCTATCGCGAGCGCCTCGGGAGTCTCCTCCGCGAGCTTCGCGGCGATACGCAGCGCGGCGAGCGCGTCGGAAACCGTTATCTCGCCGTCGCCGTCAAGGTCGCCTTTGATACGGTTGGAAACGACGTTCACGGTAAAGGTCTGAGCCGTTACGTTCCCGTCGCTGTCAGTGGCGGAATAACCGACGGTGTACTCTCCCTCTTCCTCGAACGTATAAGCGAGAGTTTCGTCGAGCGGGTAATAATTCCCGCCGTGGAAAACCATGACGTTAACGGGCAGATCGCCGTCATTTTCGTCAAACGCCGTTGCGAACGGGAAGATTATCTCGGTGCCCGCAGTTACCTCTTCGGGAACTTCGCCGTTGATCGTGATTTCCGGCACGCACGTCATACGGTAAAGCTGCTCGACCGTTTCGTACGCACCCGCGATCTTATCGTGATCCGGCACGTAGGCGTCGAGGAACTGCTCAGTTTCGGCGTCGCACATCTTCTTAAGCGCGAGCACTTCTTCCCTGTCTTCGAGCGTCAGCGTTTCGGGAAGCGCGTTGATGCGGTTATTGAGCTTAGTGTAGTAGGAAGTCTTTACAATGCAATAACCGTCCGTTTCATTGCCGTAGTGACTGTAATCGCCGAGGCGCGAAATGACGCCGGTGGTCTTGTTAAAGGCCCAGCCCTTGAACTTCAACTTGCCGCCGTCAATCTCAAACGTGTTATACGTCGGCATATTCGGCTGCGCGGCGCAGGCGACGGAGATGAGCGTCAGGAAGTTCGCGGGGTTCGGATTGTGGTATTTACTGCCTGTCAGCGATCCGCCGTTGCAGTACGTCGTGCCCTGAGGATCAACGATGTAGGTGTCGCCGGTAACGATATCGGTTATCGTTGTGGTATTGTTGCCGGAAACGTTCTTTCCGCCCTTCATTGAAGCCGTGCGGAGCCATATATGGTCGTGGCCCTGCATCATTACGTCTACGCCGTATTCATCGATGATCGGGACGAGCAGCGCGCGGATCTCGACGGTTTCCGTATCGTTGGTGTGAACCGGATAGGAATACATACCCTGATGCTCGTAGATAAAGATGAAATCGGCGTCTTTATGCGCCTCGAGATCCTGACGCAGCCATGCGTATTCCTTGTCGAGCATCGCTTTTTTATTATTCGCCTCGGCAATGTTGCCGTTGAGAACTATAAAGTGCGCGTTGCCGTAGTCAAACGAGCCGTAGCTCCCTCGCTCGCCGGTCTCGGGATCGGAAAGGAAGTGATTGCTGAACCACATATCCCAGCCCCAGCTGTCGTGGTTGCCCATCGTCGGCGCGAGCGTGGAGGAACGGAAGAAGGTCTGGTTCACGTCATAGTACCAATCCCAACACGCTTCATAGCTGCCGTGATCGCTTTCGTCGCCGCAGACGACGAGAAACTCCGCGCCGGTGGTGCGTTTTGCTTCATTATAAGAATATCCGACCTGTCTGTACTGTCCGAAGATCTTTTCAATCTGCGCTTCGTCGGTGCTGTCGGTGTACGACTGCGGGTCGCCGCCCATCATGAAGGAGAAGTGCGCGTCGCCGTCGTCGGTGCGAAGGTAGCAGGGCGAAGACCAAACCTTATCGCCGTCGCCGTAGCGGTACCAGTATTCACAACCGGGTTCGAGACCGTCGACGGTAACGTAGAATCCGAAGGGCTTTTCCGCGTTCTTGATCTTATCCTTCTTGCCGACGTAAGTTTTCGCGTCGGTGAAGTCGGGATCGAGTTTGCCGTAAGGCACGACCTGCACGATTGCGGCGGCGAGATCGTTCTTCGACGCCCAGCTCATATTGCGCGTCGTTCCCGCGTCGCCGTTGAAGTTAACGTTGAAGTGCGAGAGCTGGCTCTGGGTAACGTTCTCGGAGGAGAACGGATATATCATCGAATATGCGGCGCCGGCGTCCGTCTCGGTCTTGACGCAGAAGGACATATCCGCGGTCACTTCGCCCTTGTAGTTATATGAAGTGTTGCCGGGAGTGGTCCTCGTCTTGGTCGCGCCGTACTGCGTGGAGTCGTCCACGGTCCCGACAGTGGCAAGGCGGGTGTAAATCCACTTGTAAGCTGCATCGGACGGAAGAACAACGCGGTATCTGATGACGCCGTTTTCCGCATAATCGACGGCTCTCACCATCGCGGCGAGCGAAACGGCTCCGTTGACCGTCCCCGACTCGTCGAACTTGACGTACTTCGACGCGGAGGGATCCCAAATCTGCAGGATCATCGTGCCGTCGGCGTCGTTCTCGTTGAGGTGCCCCTCGTAGCCGACGATAACGTCGCCGTCGACGTCCGCAGCATCGGTAACGTCCGCCTCGAACGCCTGATACGGATTCTCGCTCGCGTCGCTCGACCAAGTGACGTAATAGTAGCCGTCGGTTCCGGTGAGATGCGCCTCGCCGGGATCCGACTTCACGCTGTCGACATTGCCGCCGCTGTAAGAATAGAAGCCGTAAACGTCATACGACTGCGCGGCGAAAAAGCTCACCTGAGTAGAAACGCCTCTCTCGCAGCCGACATACGCCTGCAGAAACGCGCCCGACGAGGTGGCGACCGCCTTGCCGTTCACTACCCTCACCTGCGAAGCCGCGTCGGCGCTGAACGCAAAGCGTACGACGCCGAAACTCGCGAGCATAGCGAGGCAAACGACGAGGGATACTGCCCTCATCAAATTCTTCTTTGTTGCCTTCATACCGATACTCCTTTTCAGAAAATCGCAATCCGCCTTTATCACATTTATCATTTTACCATACGCCGACCGCCTTGTCAACGATATAACGGCAAAAACTGAGGCCCGACCGCAAGATATTGAAAAAATATCTGAAAAATATCGCATATTTTGTAAAATCACTCTTTACTTTTTCTATTCATACAATTATAATAATTGCATACGACACTCCGGCAAAGGATGGAAAAAATCATGAGCGAAAACAAACCTATCATTCTCCCCGATCTGGGGACCTTCAGCGACGACGCCGGTCTTATCAGAATGGAAAAAACCAGCGACGGGCGCTACACCCGCGGCGTGAACGGCGTCGAGGAGATCGCCGCCACCGGCGACCGCAAGGTCGAGTTCGTTTCCTTCGGGAACCAGACGCTCGCCTGCGTGAAATCCGCGATCGCCTTCCCCGTCTATTATCCCGTCTACCCCGTATCCATCGAGCGCCCGCTGAAAGCGGTCCTTATGGACCTCGACGGAACCTCCGTCCGCAGCGAGGAGTTCTGGATCTGGATCATACAGCTTTCCGTCGCGAGTCTGCTCGGCAACCCGAAGTTCGAGCTCGAGGAAGCCGACCTCCCCTACGTTTCCGGCCACAGCGTTTCGGAACACCTGAAGTACTGCATCAACAAGTACTGCCCCGACAAGAAGCTCGAGGACGCGAGAAACTTCTACTTCGAGCACACTCACAGGGAAATGCAGGAGATCATGGAAGGCCGCGGCAGAGAAAACGCCTTCACCCCTACCCCGGGACTCAAGGATTTCCTTTATGAGCTGAAAGACATGGGCGTCAAGATCGGCCTCGTTACCTCCGGACTTTACGAGAAGGCGTGGCCGGAGATCCTCTCGGCGTTCAGAACGCTGAAGATGGGCAACCCGAAAGACTTCTACGACGCGATAATCTCCGCCGGCTTCCCGCTCCGCAAAGGCAGCGTCGGGACGCTCGGCGAGCTTTCGCCGAAGCCGCATCCGTGGCTCTATTCCGAGACCTGCGTCGTCGGCCTCAACATCCCCTTCGCCGAGCGCTCCCGCGTCATCGGCATCGAGGACAGCGGCGCCGGCGCCTGCTCCATCCGCCTCGCGGGCTACGCGACCATCGGCATCTCCGGCGGCAATATCGAATCCAGCGGCACCAAGGCGCTCTGCTCGCATTACACCGATTCCTTCGCCGAAATAATGAAAATAATCAAAGGATAAGGAGAACGAAAAATGGACAAGAATCAAAAGATCCAGTGCCACTTTATCCCCAACACCCATTGGGACAGAGAATGGCGTTATTCCGCCAGACGCACCCAGTTCATGCTGGGGCAGATGCTCGACCTGCTTTTCGACATTCTTGAGAAGAATCCCGAATACAAGCATTTCCATCTGGACTCCCAGACGATGCCCGTTCAGGACTACCTCGAGGTGTATCCCGAAAAGAAAGAAAAGTTCCAGAAATACGTCCGCGAAGGCCGCATAGCGATCGGCCCTTGGTTCTGCCTGCCGGACGAGTTCTGCGTCGGCGGCGAATCCCTTATCCGCAACCTGCTGCTCGGGCATAAGATCGGCAAGGAGATGGGCGCGGTCAGCAAGACCGGCTACTCTCCCTTCGGCTGGGGCCAGATCTCACAGATGCCGCAGATATACAGCGGTTTCGGCATCCGCTTCGCCTCCTTCTACCGCGGACTCAACCCCTACGTAGCGCCCAAGTCCGAGTTTTTCTGGGAAGGCGCCGACGGCACGCGCATTTACGCTTCCCGTCTCGCGACCCGTCCGCGCTACAACGTCTGGTACGTCGTTCACCGTCCGGTGTATTTCAACGTCGAGGACGTCAACAACCGTATCTTCAAGTGGGACAGCGTCAACGGCGTATTCAAGTTCATCGACGCAGAGCGTCATCCGATGGATATGCAGTATACGCATCCGTTCTATAAGTACTTCGCGGAAAGAGTCGAGGGCGCCGGCAAGGCCGCACTCAAGGAGCAGGACGGCGAATGGACGACCAACCACCGCTTCTGGTCCGAAAGCCACGACTCCTCCTTCCCGGACGCCAGAGAAGTCCGCATGGTCAAGGACCTCAACGACAAGCTTCCGGAATGCGACGTTTTCTTCTCCTCCCTCAAGGAGTTCGAGGATGCGGTCATCGAGAACTTCGACCCGAAGTCCACGCTTATCAAGGGCGAGATGAGACGCCCCGCGACGAAGGGCAGCGTCTCCCCGCTCATGGGCTGGGTCTGCTCCGCGAGAATGTATATCAAGCAATCCAACTTCCGCACCGAGCGCGACCTCACCTACTACGCCGAGCCGCTGGCGGTCTTCGCCGCCCTCTGCGGAGCCGCGTATCCGAAGAACTTCATCGCGCTCGCGTATAACTACCTGCTCCAGAACCACGGACACGACAGCATCGGCGCCTGCAGCCGCGACGTCGTCGCGGACGACGTCATGGCGCGCTTCAAGCAGTCCCGCGAGATAAGCAGCTGCGTCTATGAGCGCGCGTTCATCGACGTTGCCGGCGACATCAAGCTCGAGGGCATCGGCGAAGACGACAGCGCCATCGTCGTTTACAACCCCGCGCCGTTCAAGCGCACCGAGGTCGTTGAAGCGCGCGTCGAGCTCCGCCCGAACCCGAAGAGCGACAAGAACCAGGCGTTCCACATCTACGACGAGGACGGCAAGGAGCTTCCCTATCAGCTCATTTCCACCAATCGCAAAAACGAGCAGGTCGTCCAGTTCATGCACGACTCCCCCAACGTCATCCCGACCGAGCAGTATGAGATACGCCTGCTCGTCTCCGACGTTCCCGCGATGGGCTATAAAACGCTGAAGCTCGTCACCGTCAAGGGCGGCGAAAGAAAGCACACGCCCGAAACGATGCTCACCTCCCCGACCACGATGGAGAACGAATACCTCGCCGTTTCGATGAGCCCCAACGGCACCTTCAACGTGCTCAATAAGGAAAACGGCAGAGAGTATAAGGGGCTTGGCTTCTTCAAGGATTCCTCCGAGATCGCGAATCCGTGGGAGCATTTCACCGTCGAGCAGGAAGAGGTCTTCACGACGCTGACCGAATCGCCCCGCATCTCCGTTTACCGCAGCGGCAAGCTCGAGACGGCGTTCCGCGTAACGCTCGACTGGATGCTTCCGGAATCCCGCGCCGAGGGCGACAAGAAGAGAAGCCCGCACTTCGTGCCCGTTTCCATAGACAGCATCATCACGCTGCATAAGGGCGCGAAATACGTCTCCATCGAAACTACTGTCGATAACCGCGCCGAGGACCATTACCTGCAGGTCGGATTCCCCACCGGCATCGTGACCGACGACGTATACGTCCAGGGTCAGTTCGATATCGTCAAGCGCCAGGTCGCCAAGCTCGACTACTCTCTCTATGACGAGGAGCCGATGACCGAGCACCCGATGAACTCCTTCGTCACGATGAACGACGGCAAGGACGGCGTCGCGCTGCTGAACTTCGGCCTGAAGGCGTACGAGGTCGACGACGCCGACAAGGACCGCACGATGTATCTGACGCTGCTGCGCGCCTTCCCGCTGCGCATCTGCGTCTGCTCGATGCAGGACTACAGCCAGATAGACAAGGGCTCGCAGTGCCTCGGCAAGCACACCTTCAAGTATGCGTTCTACCCCTTCACCGGCGACCACGACAAGGCGAAGGTATGGCAGATGTCCGAGCGCTTCACGCTCGACCTCTCGCTCGCGCAGATCGCGCCGAAGGACGGCGGCAAGAACCCGATGACGCACTCCTTCCTCGAGCTTAAGGACGAAAACCTCAACGTCAGCGCCGTCAAGCAGAGCGAGGACGGCGAGGGCTACGTCGTCCGTCTCTTCAACTACTCCGACAAGACGATAAAGAACGCGATCCGCCTCAACAAGGGCCGCGCTCCGATCGAAACTCCGCAGTCCCCCTGCGAGAGAGAGGCCGCCGAGTGGTACCTGCCGCCTTATGACGGCGCCACCTGGGGCAAGTGCAGCGTCGTGACGCTCGAGGAGCTCCCCGAATCCGAGCTCTCGATCGGCAAGGACGGCTTCGTCGATTTCGAGATCGCGCCGAAGAAGATCCTCACCCTCAAGTTTGTGAGATAAAACGAAAAGATACGACAAAAGCCGCTGCTCAATCGAGCAGCGGCTTTTGTATTGTGATTAGCTATATATTACCAAGAAACTCATCCAATTCTGCCAATGGGTTAAAACCCGGTTCCGAGAACTCTGCGCTTGTAAAAACATACTCTTTTGCCGACAAATCATATACGCGATACCTTTCGTTTGTCTGACAAACCATATAATCGGTATTATTCGGCGCAAAGTATATTCGCTTTACGTCAGGACAGGTAAAGACTGTTTCGGAAATCCCTCTGTCTAACGAGTCTGTGATTTCTGTCCCGTCCTCATTTATCAACATTTTGATCTCATCTCCTTCAATAAAATAAATAGCACCGTCCATTATCTCAAGTGAGTATATAATTACGTTTTCGCGGCGGTATAAAACCTGTGTCTCGTCGCCTTGAACTCTGACGGCGTTAGGAAACTTGATCAATTCGCCTTCAACTGTTATTGCGTAGTAATGATCATCGACTCCAACGTATTGATACTTATCGTTATCAACCAATATCCGCATATCAAGCACAAGATCTACGTTGCCGTTTTCTTTATTTAAACGGTAAAAGAAGCCTTCGGTGCATTCAACGTTTCCGATATAATCTCTGATCCATTTTGAGCCGTCGTCCGTGCTGTAAATGAAATAGAAATACTTATCGTTATTTATTCGCTCTCCTCGTTCTGTGGCACTCTTATCCGGTTCACTTTTGTTTCCGGTACTGCTTTCGATTACTGATGACGCGTTTTCACTCGTTTTGGCGCAGGCGGTAAGAAGCGGCACCGCAAGCGCGAGGATAAGGATTATCGCAATAAGTTTTTTCATTTGCACTACCTCCATTTCAAATAACGGCGAACTATTCACTCCTCGTCGTCTTCAGGAGGAAGGATTTTGGTAATCTCATACTTATTATATAGTATCTCGACCGGATTTGAACCATCCATATCATACCGAGTTATCGTCTCTGATTTTTGACGATAATTCTTTTCATATACATAAATATAGCCGTTGCATATTTTTAGAGAGCTATAGTCATCGATATGTATTCCCTTGATTGCCTCCTGTTTGAAACCGTCGTAGTTTACTTTTTGCACCTCATAATTGTAATCCTCATCAACGCATTCGGCAAAGTAAAACGCCTCATCATCATACGCCAAAGTCCAATAAGACTCCGGCGGAGGATCGTATCCATCAAATTGTTTCTCGGCCTCTTTAAGTATCAATTTGCCAGTCTTTATGTCGAATATCCAATATCTGCCGAAAAAGAACTCATCCCAAATGAATATGCATCCGTTACCGGCGTATCTATATTCGATATACGTTTCATATGTTTCACTTGAAAAGTCAATTCTGCAGACTTCCTCCACATTACTCGAACTGATCTTACGTGCCATAAGCCGAAAAATCTTTGGCCCTAATGTCCAACTATAATTTTCATAATCACCGTCATACTCACCGTAATAATATTTGCCGTCATACTCACAGAAAAATCCACCGGCGGGCAACGTGTAAGTTTTTCCTTTATTTGTGTCCACAATACGATTGTTAATGCGGTATTTCCCATCACCCGCGTCGCCTATCCCTTGAATCGCCCAGTCTATATGGTCGTCTCCCTCCAATGTGGCGATATACAGTTCGTTCGGTAAACCTTCGATTTTTAACGCGCGGGTATCCCCGGTCTCGGTATCATATTCCGTAAAAACGGCATTGAGATTATCATCGGTGATTTTATAGTAGTATATCTTACCATTCTTTATCGTTGTGAAATTGCTGTCTACTCTTGTGTCGATTATTTCTCTTTCCCCTGTCGTCTTGTTGATCCGCACAAAATCATGATCCGCAAGATACATAGAGGATTTTGGCAAATAATACTCTTCTCCAGATTCAATCTCTAAATAGATATAGTTTTCATCTTCCTCTATAAAAGTGTAAGAGAAGTTCGTGCGATTCTCATAGTCGTAAACGTAGTCTTCGCCGCGCTGCGGAAACGCTTCCGCGCCGCAGACGCGAAGCTCCGGCACAAACACGTCGGTCGGTTCCGAAGACGAGCCCGACGAGCTCGACGTCGGCTCCGGCGTCTTCGCGCATGCGGAAAGAAGCGGTATCGCAAGCGCGAGAATAAGGATAATCGCGAGCAGTTTTTTCATTTTCCGTCCCTCCTGAACTTGATTTCATAGTTCAATGCGGCGTCGGTCGGACGCATATCTATTCTTGTTTCAATAGTATTATATCATATGTTTTTCAAAAAAGCGGTTACAAATTAGTTACAGTTTTGTTACTTTTCAAGGCGTTTTGTAACTATTTTGTTACTTTTCTGTAACTTTTTCGGCCGCAGCGCCGTTATTGCGCATTATGCGGTTATTTTCACTTGAAATATTCGGCAGCTTATGATATAATTCATCTATTAATGTAGATAAGTATGCAGAAAAGAGATGAATCCGATGCGAATCATCATAGTCGGCTGCGGAAAAATCGGAACCGCAATCATAGCGAGTCTCGTCGCCGAAGGGCACGACGTCGTCGCCGTTGATAACGACCCCGCCGTCACCGAAAACATCGGCAATATATATGACGTTATTTCCGTCTGCGGAAACGGCACGGACTCCGATACCCTTTCGGAAGCCGGCGTTGAGAAGACGGACCTTTTCATATCCGTCGCGGGCTCCGACGAAACGAATATGCTCAGCTGCTTTTTCGCCCAGCGCATGGGCGCGAAGCACACCATCGCGCGCATACGCAATCCCGAATACAACGACAAGAGCATGATCTTCATCCGCCAGCACCTCGGGCTCGCCGCTTCGATAAATCCCGACTGGCTCGCAGCGCAGGAAATATTCAGGATACTCAAGCTTCCGGCGGCGGTCAACGTCGAGACCTTCTCCGGCGGCAACCTCGAAATGGTCGAGATGAAGCTGAAGGCGGACTCCCCGCTCGACGGCATCGCGCTCTCCGACCTGCGCCGCAAGTATCCGGCGAAGTTCCTCATCTGCGCCGTCCAGCGCGAAGGCAAGGTCTATATCCCGGACGGCAACTTCGTTTTGCAAAGCGGCGACAGGATAGGCCTCACCGCGCCTCCCGGAGAGATAATCAAGCTTTTGAAGATGATGGACGTCGTCAGCCGCCAGACGCGAAGCAGCATAATCCTCGGCGCGAGCCGCATCGCATATTACCTCGCCAAGCGTCTGCTCCCCGCGGGCAGCAACGTTACCATCATCGACAAGGACGAAAAACGCTGCCGCGAGTTTTCCGCGCAGCTTCCGGGCGCGACGATGATCGTCGGCGACGGCGCCGAGCAGGAGCTTCTCATCGAAGAAGGCATCGACAGAGTCGACGCGTTCCTTGCGCTGACCGGTATGGACGAGGAAAACATACTGATTTCGATTTTCGCGGAAGCGTGCAAAGTGCCCAAGGTCATCTCAAAGGTCAACCGCGACGAGCTTTATTCAATGGCGCAGAACCTTGGCCTCGACACCGTTATCTCGCCCAGGCGCATAGTTTCGGATATCGTTTCGCGCTACGCCCGCGCGCTTCAGAACTCCCTCGGCAGCAACGTCGAAACGCTTTACAAGCTGATGGACGGAAGCGTCGAGGCGGTCGAATTCAAGGTCAGCTCGGATTTCAAGGGCGTGAAAACCGCGCTCAAGGATATGAAGCTGAAGCCCGGCATCCTGATTGCGGGCATCATCAAAGGCCGCAAGGCGATGATCCCGACCGGCGACGATATGATCCTTTCCGGCGACAGAGTCGTCGTCATAGTTTCTGGCAAAAAGCTGCTTGACTTGTCAGATATACTCGCGTAAAAACACTATCGTTATGATTGGAGAACCGTTATGAGCGGCGGGTTTTTGAGAAAAAAACTGTCTTCCTTCCAAATCATAATATTCGGATTCGTGCTGCTGATTCTGGTCGGCACGGTTTTGCTCACGCTGCCCATCTCGACGCAGGGCGAGGGCGGCGCCTCGTTTGAGGACGCGCTTTTCACCTCCACCTCCGCCGCGTGCGTGACCGGTCTCGTGACGCAGGACACGGCGACGTACTGGTCCGGCTTCGGCCAGGCGGTCATACTCGTGCTGATACAGATAGGCGGTCTGGGCGTCATATCCGTC
The DNA here is from genome assembly GCA_017616855.1 of Clostridia bacterium. Classification (GTDB taxonomy): domain Bacteria; phylum Bacillota; class Clostridia; order Oscillospirales; family RGIG8002; genus RGIG8002. The sequence continues at coordinate 23,126 of JAFZXI010000029.1, forward strand.
GCCGCGTTCATCGCGACGATATCCGGCAGAAAGATCTCGCTTTTCCAGCGGAGCATGCTGCAGGACAGCATTTCCGCGCATCAGATAGGCGGCGTAGTGAGGATGACGGGATTCATCTTCAAGGCGGCGCTGATATTCGAGGTCTCCGGCGCGCTCGTGCTGCTCCCCACCTTCTGCAGCCGCTACGGCGCGGCGGGAATATGGATGTCGTTTTTCCATTCGATATCGGCGTTCTGCAACGCGGGTTTCGACGTCATGGGCGGCAGGAGCGGCAGTTTCTCATCGCTGACGTCGTTCGCGAGCTCGCCCGGCGTCGTTATTCCGATTTCCCTGCTGATAATCATCGGCGGCATCGGCTTCCTGACGTGGGACGATATTGCTACGCATAAGTTCCGTTTCCGCAGATACAGGACGCAGACGAAGGTCGTTTTGGTCACGTCAGGTCTGCTGATACTCATTCCCGCAGTTATGCTGTTTTTCGGCGAATACGCCGATTTCCCGATTGGCGAGCGCATTTCGCTATCGCTGTTCCAGGCGATAACGCCGAGGACCGCCGGCTTCAATACCGCCGACCTTACGGCGCTGACAAGCGTCGGGCGCATGCTGATCATCGTTCTTATGATTATCGGCGGCTCACCCGGTTCGACGGCCGGCGGTATGAAAACCACGACGATTGCCGTGCTTTTCTCAAGTTCGTTCTCGGTCTTCCGCAGGAAGAAGAGCACCGAGATGTTCGGCAGGCGCGTAGAAGACAGCGTCGTCAAGACCGCCGCCGCGCTGCTGATAATGTATCTTTCGCTCGCGCTGACCGGCGCCGCGATAATCAGTCTTGTCGACGGACTGCCGCTCGGGACCTGCATTTTCGAGACCGCTTCGGCGATAGGCACCGTCGGTCTGACGCTCGGGATAACGCCTTCGCTCAGCTTTGTTTCGCATTTCATTCTCATATTACTGATGTTCTTCGGCCGCGTCGGCGGACTTACGCTGATGTACGCGGCGATAACCGGCAAGGGCGGCGACGTTTCGCAGCGCCCGATAGGAAAAATCAGCGTCGGATAATCAACAAGGAGATGTTATTATGAAATCCATTCTTTTGATCGGCCTCAACAACTTCGGGCAACTGATCGCCAGACAGCTCAACGAGCTCGGGCACGAAGTATTGGCGGTGGACCGTTCCGAAGCGCGCGTAAACGCCGTACTCCCCTACGTTACCGATGCGCAGATAGGCGACAGCACCAACGAGGCGTTCCTTGATTCGCTCGGAGTCAATAATTTCGACGTTTGCATCGTCGCCATCGGCGACGACTTCCAGTCTTCGCTTGAGACGACCTCCCTGCTCAAAGAACTCGGCGGCAAGTTCGTCGTTTCCCGCGCCGACAGAGAGGTGCAGGCGAAGTTCCTGCTTCGCAACGGCGCCGACGAAGTCATCAATCCGGAAAAGCAGATCGCCGAATGGGCCGCAATACGTTATTCCGGCAATCACGTTTTCGACTATATCCGCCTCGACGAAGGCCACGCGATATACGAGGTCTCGGTTCCGAAGGACTGGATCGGTAAATCGATAATCCAGATCGATATCCGCAAAAAGTACAGCATCAGCATCCTCGCCGTCAAGGAAAACGGCAAGATGAACCTTTCCGTCACACCCGACACGGTACTGAACGAAAGCCAGACCATGCTCGTTCTCGGCGACCGCAAGGCGTTGGAAAAGTGCTTCAGGATATAAGATTCGATCCGCTTCGCGTTATCGCGAAGCATAATCAGAGGTGCGTTCGATTATGAATCGCAAAATGGTATTCAATACCCTCGGCAGAATGTCGCTCGTATGCGCCGCCTGCCTTATGCTGCCGGCGATAGTTTCGCTTATCTACGGCGAGCATAAGTCCATGCAGGCGTTCGTCGTCGTTTCGGCGGGCGCGGCGGCGCTCGGTTTTCTGCTGCTTTTGATATTCAGATCGAAAAACCAAGTCATATACGCCAAAGAGGGCTTCGCTATCGCCGCGCTCAGCTGGATCGGCATCTCCGCGATAGGCGCGGTCCCCTTCGTTATCAGCGGCGCGATACCCAACTACGTCAACGCGTTTTTCGAAACGGTCAGCGGTTTCACGACCACCGGCGCCTCAATCCTGACGGACGTCGAATCGCTCCCACACGGTATGCTTTTCTGGCGCAGCTTCACCCATTGGCTCGGCGGAATGGGAGTCATCGTGCTCGTCATGGCGATTGTCCGCAACGTTTCCGACCGCTCGATCCACCTTATGCGCGCGGAAATGCCCGGGCCGGTCATCGGCAAGCTCCTCCCGAAAGCGCGCGACACCGCGAAAATACTCTATTACATTTATATAGCGCTTACGCTCACCGAGGTAGCGTTCCTCTGGGCGGGCGACATGAATCTGTTTGAGGCGTTCGTTCACACCTTCGGCACCGCCGGCACCGGCGGATTCAGCGTTAAAAACGCGAGCATCGGCGCTTACGGCACCTATTCGCAGGTGGTTATCACGGTGTTCATGCTGATGTTCGGCTTGAACTTCAACCTCTATTACCTGCTGCTGATGCGGAAGTTCAAGACCGTCTTGAAGAGCTCGGAAATGCGGCTTTATCTCTCCTTGTTCTTCGTTTCCGCCTGCATCATAACCTGGAACATAAGCTCAATGTACGAATCGATCGGCGGCGCGGTAAAGGATTCCGCGTTCGCTGTCTCTTCGATAATCACGACGACGGGTTACACGACGACGGATATGAACTCGTGGCCCGTGCTGTCAAAGAGCATACTGCTCGTGCTGATGTGTATCGGCAGCTGCGCGGGTTCGACCGCGGGCGGCCTAAAGGTCTCGCGCGTGATACTTATATTCAAGCAGATCCTGCGCGAAATCAAGCACATGCTGCACCCGCGTTCCGTAAGCGCAATCAAGTTCGAGGAAAAGGACGTCGACGAAGCGACGCTTAAGAGCACTTCCATATATCTCGCGTGCTACGTACTGTGTCTGCTGACCGCTTTCCTGCTGATTTCGTGGGAGCGTTTCGGGTTCGAGTCGAACCTGACAGCGACGATCTCCTGCTTCAATAACATCGGCCCGTACTTCTCCCCGACAGAGACCTGCTACGTGAACTATTCGGCATTCTCGAAAATCGTTCTCTCCGCGATGATGATGCTCGGCAGGTTGGAGATCTTCCCGCTGATAATCGGGCTTTCGCCCGCAACGTGGAAGAATAAATAATCGCGCGTATAATAAATATCCCCCCGTAAAACGGGGGGTATTTCATTTTCGGGCATAGCCCTATCCGATAATGGCAGCGCACAAGTGCGCTTTTTATTGGCCTGCCAGCCACGCAACTGTTACTTACCACCCATAAATGGGTCCCGT
>JAFZXI010000030.1 GCA_017616855.1 Clostridia bacterium
CGACGACACCGTCGAGCGCCGCGCGCGCAGCGTGCTGCTCTCCTTCCGCGTGGAGCCGAACGACGTCGCAGCCGATTCGGAGACGACCGCCGTCGAAGCCGACGTCGCCGATCAGCTCGCGTCCGCGCTCGAGGGCAAGGCCGCGCTGAGCCACACGCATACGAAGTCCGACGTCACCGACTTTTCGCATACGCACACGAAGTCGGAAATTACCGATTTCTCCCACACGCACGAGCAGAGCGAGGTCACGGGGCTTACGTCCGCGCTTTCCGGCAAGGCCGCCGCGTCGCACACCCACGCGCAGAGCGAGGTCACGGGGCTTACGTCCGCGCTTTCGGGCAAAGCCGCGTCGTCGCACACCCACGCGCAGAGCGACGTCACGGGACTTTCGACCGCGCTTTCGGGCAAGGCGGCGGCGAGCCACACGCATACGAAATCGGCGATAACCGACTTCTCGCATACGCACACGAAGTCGGACGTCACCGACTTCTCCCACACCCACGCGCAGAGCGACGTGACGGGGCTTTCGACCGCGCTTTCGGGGAAAGCGGCGGCGTCCCATACGCACGCGCAGAGCGACGTTACCGGGCTTTCCTCCGCGCTTTCCGGCAAGGCCGCGGCGTCGCATACCCACGCTTCGACTGACGTTTCCTACACGCGCAGCGGCATCACGCTCAGCTTGAAGGACACGCTGGACGGCATCATTTCCGCCGCCGCCGACAGCAACGTCGGCGAGTACGTCGTGGACCTCGATGAAGACGAATGGTCCGGCGTTACCGCGCCGTATACCCAGTCGATACATCACGCGATGCTTTCGTCGTCTTCACACGTCATCGTCGGCGTCGACAGCTCCGCCTCGGACGATGAATTCGAGGCCGCCTGCGCGGCGATGCTCCGCTTTTCGCTCGGCAGCGAGACGCTTTACGTCAAGGCGTACGGGGAGAAGCCGACCGAGACCATTCCGCTGGTGCTGGGGGTGATAAGATGAGCGTGTTTTCACTGATCCCCTGCGGCCCGTCCGGCGGAAGCGCGCCTGACCTTTCGGGCATTACCGCGACCTCGAGCGAGATCCTCGCCGGCTATCAGTCCGTCGACAGATTCGGGGAGCCGGTCTACGGCGATATATATCCGGCAAACGACGAAGTGACCTTCGCAAGCGTCTGCGACCTGCCCGGTCCCGAGGTGCTGGAGGTTTCCGTTCCCGTTACGGGGTATTACATGACCAACGGCTACGGGCTCTGGTTGGATTACTCCGCGGTCGCGCGCGCAATAGGGCTGACGGCGGCGAAGCTGAAGACGGGAGTAACCGTTTTGGGAATAACGGGAACATAAAAACGGGTCTTTTCGGCCCTTTGCGGCTTGTCGTCGTCGGCAGGCAATAGCCTGGCCTTCCTCCTTCCGCGCCGCAAATCTTCCGAAAATCCCTCGTTTTTAGAGAGCATTTAAGAAGAAGCAAATTGCCGAAAACAATTTGTCTGTTTCTATTAAGGAGATACCTATGTCTATTATCGTCATCGACTGCGGGCACAACGCCGCGGGAAGAGACCGCGGCGCGCGCTGCCACGACGGGCGCATGGAAAACGACCTCAATCAAGCCGTTTCCGCCCGCCTTGCGGCGCTGCTCAAGGCCGCCGGACACAACGTCGTTTCCATCGGCAACGACGGCTCCGGCGTCGTCGAACGCGGCGCCTGCGGCGCGAACAACAACTGCGACCTGCTGCTTTCAATTCATCACAACGCGTACGGAGGCGGCGCCAACGGCACCTCCGTCATCAAATCCGTCTTCGCCGACCGCGACGCGCCGAAGGCGGCGCAGTGCGGCAAGCTCATTCTCGAATACGTTTCCGACGCGATAGGCACCCGCGCCCGCAACGGCGGCGCCCCCGCGACGAAGTGGAACGGAGCGCGCACCGCCGACTACTACGGCGTTATTCGCGGCAACCGCAAGCATAACACCCTCATCGTCGAGTGCCTGTTCTGCGATAACCCGTCCGACCTCTCGCGCTGGGACCCCGACCGCATCGCCGCGGCGATCTGCGGCGCGGTATGCGCGGTCTTCGGCAAGCCGTCCAACGTCGTCGAAACGAAACCGGAAGCGCCCGCGCCCTTCGCCGTCGGCGAGCTCGTGGAGTTCAGCGGCGGCGCGCATTACGTTTCTTCCGACGCGAAGAAGGCGACCGGCGGCGTCCGCACGCCCGGCAGGGCGCGCCTGACGAAGATCGTCCCCGGCCGCGCGCACCCGTACCACCTCATCGGCACGACCTCCAACGTCTGGGGCTGGGTCGACGCCGACCGCGTCTCGAAGGGGGAATCGCGATGAAAAAGCGGCTTACCTCCTGGGTGTTCTGGTCGAGCGTCGCGGCGCAGGTGCTTTCGCTGCTCACGGCGACGGGCGTTCTGCCGCTTTCGAAGTCGGACGCCGTCAACGCCGCCGTCGCCGCGCTGCTGCAGTTGTTCGTGTGCTTCGGGGTGCTGAATAACCCGACGGATCGAGAGAACTTTTAGGCGCGCTTCGCGCGCATGATTTGCCGCTTTCAGCGGCATGATTTGGCTTCGCCGTGAATTGATCGCTTCGCGATCGTGATTTGCCGCGCGGAGCGCGGCATGATCGTTCAAATTGCCTTCGGCAATTTGTTCATTCACGCACCGAAGGTGCAAATCACGCCGCCACCGGCGGCAAATCATGCCCGGCTTTGCCGGACTGTATATCGCTTGTTTATTATAGAGGAAAACTTATGAACACTCCCGTTACCAGATCCGAATGCGAGCAGCACCGCGCCGAGATAGGCCGCCGGCTCGCCGACGGGAACGTGCGCTTCGCGCGCATCGAAACGCGGCTGGACAGTCTGCTCCAGATAACCCGTCTCATCGCGGGCGCGGTCATCGCCGGCGTCGTCAGTTTGATAGTGCTGCTGCTGACAAGATGACGGGCAAATCGCTACGCGATTTGCATGAATTGCCTCGCTGCGCTCGGCATGATTTGGCTTCGCCGTGAGTTGATCGCTTCGCGATCGTGATTTGCCGCGCAGAGCGCGGCATGATCGTTCAAATTGCCTTCGGCAATTTGTTCATTCACGCACCAAAGGTGCAAATCATGCGCCGCAGGCGCAATTCATGACGGCGAAGCCGTCAAATCACGCCGCCACCGGCGGCAAATCATGCCCGGCTTGCCGGGCTGTACCAGAAAGGAAAACTTTGCCATGACCATAAACACCACCCTCTCCCGCCTTGACGAGCTGCGGCCGAACGCCGTGTCCGCGGAGCTGAAGGCGGCGTGGATACTCGCGCTCGACGGGCGGCTCCGCGCCGAAGTCCTCGGACTCGCGCCATCGTCGCTTTCCTATCCCGCGGACGCGGATGAGGAGCTGACCGCCTCCGAGCCCTACGGCGAGCTTTATCTGCTGTGGTGCGCCGCGCTGCTCGACCTCGCCGCGGGCGAGACGGCGCGCTACGCCAACTCCATGGCCGCCTTCGAGTCGCTGCTCGACGCCTACAAGCGCCGGGAGGCGAAGCGTTACGCCCTCGACGAAGAGGGCTTCAAGAACGTGAGGTTGTGAAATGCTGCCGAAACTCAAGTATAACGAAACGAAAAAGGTCGCGCGCACCGAATACTTCGGCGGTCTGAACCTCACCGACATGCTGAAGGAGGGCGAGCTGACCGACTGCAGCGGACTGACCGGCGAAAGAGCGCCATTCCTCAGTCCGCGCTACGCCGACCTCCTCGCGCACACCTTCGGCGTTCCGCGCGGCATGACCGCCGCGGACGGCAAGCTCTACGTCGCCGCCGACACGGACCTCTGGAGCTTCGACGGCACGACCGCGACCCGCGTCATGACGGGGCTGACGCAGACGAAAAAGAGCTTCGCCTTCGTCGGCGGGGTCCTCTGCGTCTTTCCGGATAAGCGCTGGTACCGCCCCGCGACCTCCGAAAGCGGCTCCCTCGAGCATACCGAGACCTTCACCGGCTTTGAGCTGACGGAAAACTCCCTGACGCGTACCGACGGCGCCGACTTCGGCTTCAAGGTCAACGACGGCGTCGCGCTCTCCGGCGCGGGACTCAGCGCGGGCAACCGCGTTTCCGCCGTCGTTACCGGAGTCAGCGGCAGCGCGCTTACCTTCGCAGGAGCGCCCTTCACCGCGGAGACGGGGAACGGCAGCGTAACGGTCAGCCGCCTGCTGCCCGATCTCGAGTTCGTCTGCGAGCACGATAACCGCCTCTGGGGCGTCGCGGGCAACCGCGTCTACGCCTCCTGGCTCGGCGACCCGACGAACTTTTACGCCTACGACACCTCCCACGCGCAGGCGAGCTACTTCGCCGACGTCGGCAGCGGCGGCGCCTTCACCGGCATCGCCTCCTGCCCGTCCTACGTCGCCTTCATGAAGGCGGACCGCGTCCACAAGCTCTACGGGAGCAAGCCGTCGAACTACCGCCTGACCTCCTCGAGCGTCAACGGCTGCGAAGCGGGCAGCGGCGCGAGCGTCTTCGTCGTCAACGACAACGTCGTCTATAACGGCGCGGACGGTCTTTACGCCTACAACGGCGGCGAGCCGGAGTATCTCTCCGCGAAGACGGGGCGGCTCGGCTCGGACGCCGCCGCGGTCTGCATGAACGGCGTCGTCTACGTCGCCGCGACGAGGGGCGGCGTGCGCAAGCTTTTCACCTACGACCTGCGCCGCGAAAAGTGGCTCTGCGACGGGGTGAAGGACGTTTACGCGCTCGCGGTCTGCGCGGGCTCGGTCTGGTACCTGACGAGCGCGGGCAAGCTTTACGAGCTCGGCGGCGGCGACACCGTCTGCGACTGGAGCGCGACCCTCGCGCCCTTCGTCGAGAACGCGGAAACGCGCCGCTACGTCCGCGTGCGGCTGAAGATCTGGCTCGCGGAAGGCGCGAGCGTGAAGGTTACCGCCGATAACGGCTCCGGCAAGGAGAGCGTCTACCTCCGCCGCGCCGACGAGGACCGCCGCTACGAGCTGCCGCTTCCGCTTTACACCGGCAGCGCGCTGCGCGTGTCGCTTTCCGGCAGCGGAAAGTGCCTGATAAAAGGCGTTATCCGCGAGTTCATCGAATAGGGGGGAGCGGTATGATCTTCACGCAGAAGCTCGGGTCGCTCGAGGGCATGAGCGCCGAGCGCGCGATCCGCACCGTCGCCAACTACGTCCGCGCGCTGCAGGAGCAGCTCGAATACACCCTCACGACGCTGGACAGCGACAACGTCATCGAGATCGATACCGGCCGCACCTCCGTTTCCGCCGCCGACGGCGGGACCGCGACGGGCGAGCGCATACTCGTCAAGGGGAACGGCGGCGCGGCGTTTTCGGTCGAGAAAACGCAGTCGGGCGGGATCGTTCTGCGCATGACCGCGGACGACGGCGGCGATATCTTCTCCGCCGGCAGCGGCTCCGGAGTCATCGAGCTGCGCAGCCGCGGCGCCCTCGCGCTGGACGGAGGAAGCTGGTAACCGCCTGCACGGGCAAATCGTTCCGCGATTTGCATGAATTGCCGATTTCATCGGCATGATTTGGCTTCGCCATGATTTGATTGCTTCGCAATCATGATTGTTCAAATTGCCTTGGCAATTTGTTCCTTCATGCACCGCAGGTGCAAATCACGCGCCGGAGGCGCAATTCATGACGGCGGAGCCGTCAAATCACGCCGAGCAGAGCGAGGCAAATCACGCAAATCGCAACGCGATTTGCTTAATCCACATCTCTTTTCTACAGAAAGGAAAGCTTATCATGACTATCACCGAATGGATAGAAAAGTATTACTCTCCCTACAAAAACGCCTACGCGGACAGGGTCGCGGCGGCGCAGCAGCGTCTGGACGCACTTAACGGCGGCTACGACTACGCTTCCGATCCGCTTTACGCCGCTTACGCCGCGCAGTTCGGGCGCGAGGGGCGCACCGCCGCGCTCGACGCTTACGGCGACGCCGCCTCCGGAGTCGGCGGCATGCCCAGCAGCTACGCCTACGCCGCCGCGGAGCAGGCGAAAAGCTACTACGATTCCAAGCTCGCGGACAAGATCCCCGAGCTGTGGGAGCTCGCCTAC
>JAFZXI010000031.1 GCA_017616855.1 Clostridia bacterium
CCACGGGACCCATTTATGGGTGGTAAGTAACAGTTGCGTGGCTGGCAGGCCAATAAAAAGCGCACTTGTGCGCTGCCATTATCGGATAGGGCTATGCCCGAAAATGAAATACCCCCCGTTTTACGGGGGGATATTTATTGCGCTTTTTTTGCAAAAAGACTTGATAAATATCTCGTTTGTGTTATAATTATACTACTTATTATTATGGGTTAATTTGGACAGTTATATTTTCATGAGATTTTCTGAAGGAAGTGTTTGAGACAAATGGTATTGAGCATGACCGGTTTCGGCAGGGCGGAAGCGTCCGTTAACGGGCGCGAGATCGTCTTTGAAATCAAGTCGGTAAACCACAGATATTTTGAGTTCAACAGCCGTATCCCGAAGCTTTACGGCTTCCTTGAGGACCCGCTGAAAAAGCTTGTCCGCGAGCGCATTTCCCGCGGCAAGATAGAAGCGTACCTCACCGTGAGGCAGAGCGAAGGTACGCTCGCCCGCGTCCGCCTGAACGACGGACTGCTCGAGAGCTATCTTTCCGCGCTGAAGGAAATGATCGCGAAGCACGGCCTGCGCGATGACATCTCCGCGACGGCGGTCTCGCGCTTCCCCGACGTCTTTATCGTCGACGACGCCGAGGAGGACGCCGACGCGCTGGCGGAGGACGTTTTCGCCGTCGTCAGACAGGCGCTCGACGTCTACACCGAGATGCGCCGCACCGAAGGCGCCAAGCTCGCCGAGGACATAATTGAACGCCTCGGTCTCATTTCCGGCTTCGTCGATTCCGTAGAGGCGCGCGCTCCGGAGCTCAACCGCGAATACTACGAGCGGCTTTCCAAGCGCATAAAAGAGCTTCTCGAAAGCGCGAACCCCGACGAGAGCAGACTGCTTACCGAAGCCGCGGTCTTCGCCGACAAAACCAACGTGACCGAGGAGATCGTCCGTCTGCGCAGCCATATCGCGCAGTTCAAGGCGGCGCTCGAAGCCGCGGGCGGAGAGCCCGTCGGCAAACGGCTCGACTTTATCGTTCAGGAAATGAACAGAGAGATAAATACCATCGGCTCGAAGTGCAACGATATGGAGATAACCGGCATCGTTATCAACGTCAAGGCCGAAATCGAAAAGATCAGAGAGCAGATACAGAATCTCGAATAGTTCCGGAGGCGTGATATGAAACTTATCAGCGTTGGATACGGCAACATGATATCCGCGGACCGCGTCATCGCGGTGCTGGGCGGCGTTTCCGCCCCCACGCGCCGGCTCGTCGGCGAGGCGAGGGAGAAGGGGCTTCTCATCGACGCCACCTGCGGCAGACGCACAAAGTCGGTCATCGTCACCGATTCCGAGCACTGCGTGCTTTCGGCGGTCGCGCCGGAAACCATCGCGGCAAGAATAAAGGAGGAAGATGAAAGCAATGAGGAATAAAAGAAAAGGACTGCTTATAGTTTTCTCGGGCCCTTCGGGCTGCGGCAAGACTACGGTGCTTAAAGAGTATATGCGCGACAGGGACGACTGCACCTTCTCCGTTTCCGCAACGACGCGCGCGCCGCGTCCGGGCGAGGTCGAGGGCGTGAACTACTTTTACGTTACCCGCGCGAAGTTCGAGCGAATGATAAAAAAAGGTCAGCTGCTCGAGCATACGATCTATAACGAGAATTATTACGGAACGCCGCTGAAGCCGGTGCTCGCCGCGATGAAAAAGGGCAAGGACGTTATCTTCGATATCGAAGTCGACGGCGCTTCGCAGGTGAAGCGGCAGTATCCCGACGCGGTGCTGATATTCCTCAAGCCGCCGAGTCTCGAAGAGCTCCGCCGCCGCCTCGAAGGCAGAGGCACCGAGACGCCGGAGGCGATTGAAAAGCGCCTGGCGCGTGCGGAAATCGAGCTCGAAACCGCCGATAAATACGATCACGTGATTGTCAACGATATCGTTGAGCGCGCCGCGGATGAGCTTCGCTCCATAATCGAGTCCGCGCACGAAAAACAGTAAGAAATAAATCAAATAAACACTGAAAGAAAGAAGGAAAACATCATGATGCTTCACCCGTCTATCGGAGAGCTTACCGCGAACGGCGACAACGCTTATTCCATCGTCATCGCCGCCGCGAAGCGCGCCCGTGAGATCGCCAACGAGGCGAAGGACAAGGAAGAAGTGCTCGACGAAAGCCCGATGATGCTCGCCGTCAGAGATTTCGCCGACGGAAAAACCAAGGTCAAGCACTAAGGAGACGCCTTGAACAGTCTGAAGTTTGCGAAAGTGGCGGTCGACGGCGCGACCTACGGTATGGATAAGCTTTACGACTACCGTGTGCCGCCGCAGATCGCGGAAAACGCCGAGGTCGGATGCCGCGTTATCGTGCCGTTCGGCAGGTCGAGCGGCAAGCGGCAGGGCATTATCATGGAAACGTCGGACAGCTCCGACGTGAAGCTGATAAAGCCGATCACCGCGCTGCTCGACGTTGAGCCGATACTGTCCGAGAATCAGCTCGGGCTTGTGCGTTTTCTGAAGGAAACGACCTTCTGCACCTTCTTTGACGCGGTGCGGGCGATCCTTCCCGCCGGTCTGAACTACCGCATCTACGACGCCTACTCCGTCAATGAGAACTACGACGGCGACCACGTCATGAGCGAGGCGGAGAAGTCGATTTACGACATCATCGCCGCCGCGAAAAAGCCGGTCTCCGTCGCCGCTTTCGTAACGAAGGCGGGCGTGTTTCACGACGTCGCCGCTCTCAACACGCTGTGCGAGGAGGGGCTGATACGCCGCGAAACCGCATCGAAGCGCCTCGGCGCCGACGCCGTCAGAAGCGCCTGCCGTCTGCGCCTTTCGCCCGACGAGGCGGAGGAACTGATGCAGACGAAGCTGATTTCGGAGCAGGGCAAATGCGTGCTGCGTTTCCTGCTCGAAAACGGCGAGTCGACGCTGAAGGACGTCTGCTACTACACCGGCGTAACCCCCGGAGTGCTGAAAACGCTCGAAAAGAAGGAACTCATCGTCATCTTCCGCGAGCGCATCGACCGCACGCCCGAAAAGGGCGAGCCGGACGGCTCCGGCGATTTCGTGCTGAGCGAAAAACAGCAGGCGGTCTTTGACGGGCTTGCCGCGCTTTACGAGGCGGACGAGCCCAAGTGCGCGCTGCTGCGCGGAGTCACCGGCAGCGGCAAGACCGGAATCTATATCGAACTCGCGAAGAAAGCGGTCGCGGACGGCAGGGACGTCATAATGCTCGTGCCGGAAATAACGCTTACTCCGCAGGCGGTCCGGCGCTTCAGATACGTTTTCGGCGATACGGTCGCGGTGATCCACTCCGCGCTGAGCGTCGGCGAACGCATGGACGAATACCGCCGCCTCGAATCAGGAGCGGCGAAGATAGTCGTCGGAACGCGCTCTGCGGTTTTCGCCCCGCTGAAAAACATAGGGCTGATAATCATCGACGAGGAGCAGGTCTCCTCTTACTATTCCGAGCAGTCGCCGCGGTATCACGCGCATTCCGTCGCGAAGTACCTGGCGGCGAAAAACAACGCGCTGCTGCTTCTCGCGTCCGCAACGCCGTCCGTTTCGTCGTATTACCACGCGAAAAAGGGCAGATACTCGCTCTTCGAGCTGGACGAACGCTACGGCGAAAACCGGCTTCCCGGCGTTTACATGGCGGACATGCGCGGCGAAGCGGCGGACGGCAACGCGACTTGCATAAGCCGGCTCCTGCTCGGCGAGCTGCAGGCGAACGCCGAAAACAAAGAGCAGTCGATAATCCTGCTCAACAGGCGCGGCTACCACACCGCCGGAGTTTGCTCCGAATGCGGCGAGCCGCTGAAATGCGATAACTGCGACATTCCGCTGACTTATCACAGCGCCAACGGGCGCCTGATGTGCCACTACTGCGGAGCGTCGAAGGAATATACCGAAATATGCCCCTCCTGCGGCACGCCGACGGTGCATTACCGCGGCTCCGGCACGCAGAAGGCGCGCGAGGAGCTCGAGGCGGCGCTGCCGGGAGTCCGCGTGCTGCGCATGGACCTCGACACGACGTCGTCGAAGGAGTCCCACGCGCATATGCTCGCCGCCTTCGGGAAGGGGGAATACGATATCCTGCTCGGCACACAGATGGTCGCCAAGGGGCTGGATTTCGAGAACGTGACGCTGGTAGGAGTGCTCTCCGCGGACGCGTCGCTGTTTGATACCGATTTCCGCGCGGACGAGCGCACGTTTTCGATGATGACGCAGGTCATCGGGCGCTCCGGCAGACACAAGGCGGGCAGGGCGGTCGTGCAGACCTACGCCCCGAACCACCCGATACTCAAGCTTGCCGCCGAACAGGACTACAGAGCGTTCTACGAGGACGAGATCGTTATCCGTCATCAGATGCTCTATCCGCCGTTCTGCGACATCTGCGTACTGAACGTCAGCGCCGCGGGCGAAGCGCTTTGCGAGCGCGCGTCGCTCCGGCTTCACGACATGGTCTGCGACATGATAAAGACGAAATACCCCGATATCCCGATCCGCGTCATGAAACCGAACAGGGAGCTTATCACAAAGTATTCGTCGAGATACAAGTTCCGCCTGATGCTGAAATGCCGCGTAGGGAAGCGTTTCCACGCGTTCCTGAGCGATCTGCTGATCAGCGTGAACCGCGACAGACAGTTTTCCGGCGTGACCGTTACCGCCGAGATAAACCCCGAATAGAAACACGCGTCAAAGCGTTCATTTTTGAAAGGTCCGACTTTATGAAGAAGCTTTTGGCAATAATACTGACGTTCGCGCTCGCCGCGGCGCTGCTGCCGACCGGGGTTATCACCGCGGATTCCGGCTATTCCGGATATGAGGAAACCGTCGTTGCCGGCACCGGCTTTTCGTCGGACTGCTATTATAAGATTTATGACACTAACGGCAAGGCGCTGACCTACGCCGAGAACGATCCCGACGGAATGTTCGTGCTCGACGATCCCGTCGACGGCGACAAACACCAGGAATGGCAGATCGTCTCGGATCCGGTGCAAAAAAGCCGCTACAGAATAATCAACAAGTACTGCGCCGGCGCGCTGACGATAAAGGACGTGTACGCTTCGACGGAGTTCGCCGCGGATCCGGTGGATCTCAACAACTCCAATCAGGAATGGGCGCTCCAGTATAAGAACGGTAAGTACACGATATCGATCAGAGGCGTCGGGAGCATTACCTACAGCGGACGGCGCGTCCGTGTTACCGCGGTTACGACCGGCGCAAAGCAGTTCACGATTGCGGCGATCAGCGAACCCGGTTGGGTGGAGGACTGGACCGACGAGTTCGATTACCTCGACGAGTCGAAGTGGAGCCGCGCCGACGGACATCTTCAGAACGCTGACGCGATGGTTATTAACGTCGGCGACAAAGACCACGTTTATATCGAAGACGGCAACCTCGTCCTGCGAGCCGACATCGGCGATTACGGCGGATACGCCGCTGCCGCCGGCATGGTGGACACCGCCGGCAAGTATTCCTTTTCTTACGGCAGGATCGAAATGCGCGCGAAGCTCCCTCACGGCTACGGCACATTCCCGGCGCTGTGGCTGCTCGCCAACGAGAGTCTCTGGGCAGGCAACGGCGAAATAGACGTCATGGAGATAAGCAACGAAGGCGCGGCGGACGCCGACGCATACCTTTACGGAACGCGCCACTGGACGACCGCCGGCGGAGCGCACACCTCCGAGGGCAGTCAGCTTTTCAACAAAAACCGCGTGCCGTTCAGCGAAGCTTATCACACCTTTACGCTCGAATGGGAGAACGATCAGCTCCGCTGGTTCTTTGACGGCATGCTTTACGCCTCGCATAATCCGAAAGAAAACGATGACAGATACGCCTTCGGAGACGATCCCCACTTCCTTATCCTCGATAACTGGATCCTGGGCGAAAAAGACGGAACGCTGACGCCCGGCAAGGATTATCCGGAAGAATACTACTATTACATTGACAGAATCACCGTCAGCAAGCGCGAAACGAGCTGCGACGTAGTCGCGGACGAAACGACGCCGGAGACGACGTACACCTCCACCGCCGCGGACATCGTGGCGCGCTCTCACGACTGGGATAACGAAATGCCGCTTGCGGTTTCTCCGGACGGCAAAGAGATCGCCGTCGCCGACGGTATGGGCTTTGTTTTCATCGAGGACGCCGCTACCGGCCTGCAGAAGTATATGCTTTCGGCCTACCCGATGAGAATGCTCTCTGCCGTAGAATACTCTCCGGACGGCTCGCGCCTCGCGGTCGCGGATATGATAGGCACGATCCTCATTTACGACACGTCGGACTATGACGCCGATCCGCTCCGCATATGCAACGGCACGGTCTGCCACAGCAAGCTGTTGTTCACGAAGGACGGGACCGGACTTATAACCGCCGACATGCCCGCGAGAGCGGCGCATAACGGCGCCGGGAACCAGTTTGACGGTAGTATCGCAAAGCTGAAGTGTATGCGCGTTTTCGACGTCGCGACCGGCGCGATGCTTTACGAGACGGAGATAGGCGGAGAGGGCAGGGGAATGGCGCTTTCGGACGACGGAACGCTTCTCGCGATCGCGTTGCTCGACGGCAGATGCGTCCTGCTCGAAACCGGGACCTTTACCGTCGTCACGCATCTCAAATGCGGCGCCGCGCAGGCGCGCGGAGTCGATTTCTCCTCCGATTCCTCCATGCTTGCCGTGACCGACGAGCGCGGCGGTATATACCTCTGGAGCCTTGCGGATAACACGCTTATCCGTCGCATGAACACGGTCAAGAACGTCAGCATGACCTCCGTCCGCTTTTCCGCGGACGATAAAAAGCTGCTCGTCAACTCCGCGGATAACTGCGCCCGCATCTACGATGTCGAAACCGGCGAGCTGCTGAAGCTCCTCGGCGGCTTCTCGCAGGCGGCGTACTTCGCGGAATACTCGCCCGACGGGAGCAGGATCGCCGTCGGCAGTCTCGACGGCAGGATAAAGATATACGACGCGTCGGGCAACTACCTGCGCACGCTCGTTACCTCGCTGACGGAGCATAACGGGCATATCTTTTCGATGAAGTTCTCGCGTGACGGCGAATACGTTTACGCCACGACCTATACCTTCCCGAAGGCGCTCCACCGCTGGAGCGTTGACGGCGAATCCGGTCCGGAGTCCGCCTCCTACGACTGCGATTTCTTCTACACTGTCGAGAACGGCGAAGCGACCGTGACCGGCTACCGCGGCAACGACAGGAACATCGTCGTTCCCGAAACGCTCGGCGGCTGTCCGGTGACGGTAATCGGTACCTCTGCGTTCGCGAATATGGGCAACTTCGCCAGAGGGCTGTCAATAACGCTTCCCTCCACGCTGAAGCGCATCGAGTACGACGCTTTCCGCAACGTCTGGTCGCTCAAAGAGCTGATACTTCCCGAAGGGCTCGAATACATCGCTGACGAGGCGATTCACGGCTGCAAGCAGTTGTTTGAAATCACGATACCCGACTCCGTGACCTTCATCGGCGAAAAGGTCTTTGACTGGTGCCACGGTTTGAAAAAGATTGTTATCGGCGGCGGCGTAAAAACGTTTGATACCAATATCTTCGGCTCATGCCGCGCGCTAAGCGAGATCATACTGCGCGAGGGCGTCGAGGCGATAAGCGGCGGAGACGAAACCGCGGTCGCGTCCGTGAAAAAGCTGCGATTCCCCGAATCGCTGGCGAGCTGCGAAGCGGGCGCCTTTACCGGCAGGATAATCAAGGTCTACGGCAAACGCGGAAGCTACGCCGAGACCTTCTGCGCCGAAAACGCGAGGTATTCTTTCACCGAGCTTATCCGCGGCGATATCGACGGCGACGGCAGAGTTTCGGTTACGGACGCGCTCGAGATGCTCCGCATTTCGCTCGGCATGAAAAA
>JAFZXI010000032.1 GCA_017616855.1 Clostridia bacterium
CGTCGAGGAAGCTCCCGCGGAGCCGAAGGACTGCGTCGTCGTCATCGCCGAGCTGAAGGACGCCGCCGCGCTCGAGGATATGGCCTGCGCGAAGTACGCGGAGGGCTACCGCCTCGTCGCCGCCGTCCCGAACGGCGTCAGCAACAAAGCGACGCTCTTCTTCGAGAAGAAATAAGCAAGCTCGAAACAAAACGAAACCGCACCCGTCAGGGTGCGGTTTTTGCATAATTTCTACCTGTCAAAGCTGACGCGGAGCGTCAATTTAGCTGCGGTGAAGCCGCAATTTAGCTATCGCGAAGCGATAATTCAGCTGCCGAGCGGGGAATAACACCTCATCCGTCTTGCCGCCGCGTTGCGTCGGCAATCCACCTTCCCCTCAAGGGGAAGGCTTTTCCGCAAGGCAATTTAGCTGCGAATAGCCGCCGGCTATTCGCACACGATTGCCGACCAGCCGTTCAGCTCGTCGGTGCGGAGGACGGTCAGCCCGTGCGCGGAAAGCGCGTCGCGGACCTCGCCGGCGCGCTCGGAGATGATGCCGGAGCAGAGGAAGACGCCGCCGGCGTTCATATGCGCCTTTATCTCAGGCGCCATGCGTATGATGATATCCGCCACGATGTTCGCGCAGACGACGTCGAAGCGCCCTTCGACCGCGGAGAACAGGTCGGAGCGGTAGACCTTCACGTCCACGCCGTTCTTCTCGCAGTTGCGTTTCGCGGTCTCGACGGAGATGCCGTCGACGTCGCACGCCTCGGCGCTTCCCGCGCCGAGCAGCATCGAAGCGATCGCGAGTATGCCGCTTCCGCAGCCGACGTCGAGCACCGAGCAGCCGGACTTGACGAGCTTGTCGAGTTCGCCGAGGCAGAGGCGCGTGCTCTCGTGCGTGCCGGAACCGAACGCCATCTCGGGATCCATTTTCAGAATTATCTCGTCATCCTCCGGCTCGTAGTCCTTCCACGAGGGCACGACGGTGACGCGCCCGCCGGTCTTCACCGGCTCGTAATACGCCTTCCAGGCGTTCGCGAAGTCCTCCTCCGCGACGGGGTTGAACGAAAGCTCGTATTCTATGCCGTCGGCGGCGAAGCGCTCTTTTATGAAGTCGGAGACTGCGTTCAGGTCCTCCGTCTCCGGCAGGTAGAGGTGGATTATCGAGAAGCCCTTGTTGCGTTCGGCGAGTTCGCGGTCGATATAGTCCATGCGCATGACGGCGGCGGCTTCGGCGATGTCGGAGCAGTCCTCGACGCATATCCCGCCGTCGTAAGCCATCGTGAAGACGGCGGAGGCGGCTTCGGTGTCCGCGGTTCTGACGCGGGCGGCGACGTCGGTGTAGATCATTTGCCCCTCCTTCTGCGCAGGTCGGCGCGGGCGAGGCAGATGACGGTCTTGGCGTCGTTCAGCGCGCCGGTCAGCGCCTGATAGACCGCCTTGTCGAAGGGCATCATCACGGTATCGAGGAACTCGTCCTCGTCCGGCTTCGCGGGGCCGTGTATCGCGTCGGGCGCGAGGAACATATAGATGCCCTCGTTGGAATAGCCGGGCGTCGGGTACATCACGCCGAGGGGAATGAACTTTTCGGCGGTCATGCCGGTCTCCTCGAGCAGCTCGCGGCGTCCGCACTCCTCGGGCGTTTCGCCCTCGTCGATCTTGCCGGCGGGAAGCTCAAGCACCTCCTCCGCCATCGCGTAGCGGTACTGGCGGACGAAGGCGATATTGCCTTCGGCGTCGATCGCGGCGACGCAGACTCCGCCGGGGTGCTTGACGTAGGTGCGTCCGGTCTCCTTGCCGTTGGGCAGCTTGACGCGGTCCTGCATCACGCGGATGAATCCGGCGTCGTAAACGCACTCGCTGGAGAGGGTCTTTTCGGTCTTGTCGACGGGGGGATTTTCGATGATTTCGTTATCCATTTTTCGCAGCTCCTTGTGGAGAAATACAGTGCGTATAATTTGCGTTTTTCGACAGTTTTCTGTGGAAAAATCCGTAAAAACGTGTCGAAAACGCGCCGTTTCGGGCTTTGGGGTGTTGAAAACCCTGTTGAAAATGTGAAAAACTGTTAAAACCCGCGCGCGTGCGTTTTACGATCAGTAGAGTGGTTTTAATGCGTTCGGCGGCGAGACCTCCCTCAGATGAGGGAGGTGGCACTCACGGGCGGAGTCCGTGAGTGACGGAGGGAGGGAAAGAGGTTTCCGAACCGCGACGTTTGTGAAAAAGGAAGGGCTTTTCACTCCCTCAGTCTCGGGCGGCCTGTCAGCCGCCCTCGCCAGCTCCCTCGTCTGAGGGAGCTCCTCCCGTTTTTACAGCACTTCTATCATCTTCTCGATTGCCTTACCGTCCGGCACGATTTCGCTGTTGTAATCGAAGGATTTGCAAAACGCGCTGATGCGGTCGTATTCCTCCTTCAGCGTGCGCGCGAGCATCAGGTCGCAGTCGGCTTCGAGCTTCGCGAAGGTGCGCTTGTCCAGTTCCTTTTCGCCGACGGCGAGCAGGTCGGCGTAGTGCGGCACACATAGTTGCGGCTGCTGCGTGAACGCCTTGCGGAAGTCCTCGTCCTGCTTATACATGCGCGTGAACTGCACCGTCAGGTTGCGGAAGTTGAAGTCCACGCTGTCGCATACGTAGCATCCGTCGTGGAAGCCGCGCGCCTTCTCCGCCTTCTTCTTCGCGGAGGCGTTGCCGCCGAAAAGCGAAAAGCGTATCTCGTTGCAGTGCGACTGCAGCATAAGCGCGACCGGCAGCCGCTTGCCGCAGCTTACCAGCCCCGCGTAATGCTTTTCGCAAAAGCCCTTTTCGTTCGTCTTTATGCGGATATCCGGCTCCATCATCGCGGCGCCGGAGATGTAGTCGAGCGCGCGCGTTTCGAGCTTTTTCCGCAGGCGGCAGAAGGGACAGCCGTCGCTTTCGTCGAATATCTCGCTTATCGGAATGGTGCAGATGTCTTCTTTCATATAATCAAGCTCAGTCGAACTTGCCCTCGGCGCGGAGCTCGGGAGCGAGGTCGCGGTATTCAATGATCTGTCCGGCGTAGGCGCCCTCGATGGAGGGGTCGGTGGTGCCGAGCAGCTCGTCGAGACTGACCAGGCGGTAGCCCCTGCTGACGAGCTCGGGGATTATCCTCGCGTACGCCTCGTAGGTGGACTGGTAGAGGTCGTGCGAAAGCACGATATCGCCGCTCTGGACGTGGTTCATGACCGCGTCGTAGACGGTATCGGCGTCCTTGTATTTCCAGTCGAGCGGGTCGACGTCCCACATGATGCAGGGTCTGCCTATCGTCTGGGCGAGCTTCTTGTTGATATATCCTCCGGGCGGACGCAGGTAGTAGAGGTCGATGCCGAGCGTGTCTTTTATGAGCTTTGCCTCGTCCTCGACGGCGGCGAGCACCTTATCGACGGAAACGCCGGTCTTGAAGTAGGTGTGGTGCATCGTGTGCAGGCCGACGGTGTGGCCTTCTTCGAGCTCGCGGGTGATGAGCTCGGGGTGGACCTCGAACATCTCGCCGACGACGAAGAAGGTCGCGTGCGCGTTATACTTCTTGAGCAGGTCGAGCAGCTTCGGCGTTACGCTGCCGCTCGGGCCGTCGTCGAAGGTCAGCGCGACGATCTTTTCCTTCTTGGGATCGATGGGGTTCGGCTCCGGCGGTTTGTATTCGTCGGGGAGCTCGAAGCTCAGGCCGTAGTAGATGTATTTGTATTCGATGACGAAGGCGCTGCCGGCGGAGACGGTTTCGCCCACCGCGTCGTCGAATTCGACGCGCAGGCCGTCGCTCGTCATGAAGACGTTGTCGGTGAAGGGCTCGTCGAGCGCGACGATGTCGTTAAAAGCGCCGTCGCCGTCCGTCTGTTTGGATATCCTCAGGGCGAGGGCGTTTTTATAGTCGTAGTCCTCTTTGAAAAGGTCGGCGGCGGTATATTCCGCGCCCGTCTCGGTGTTGACGGCGTAGCGGCGGCTTGTCTGCGAGTTCGCGGCGCTGCCCTCGGCGACGTGCATGTCGGCGTTGACGGTGAAGGTCGTGAACTGGCGGAACGCGTCGGCGGTGTAATCCATCTTCAGCGTCGCCTTGTCCTTTCTGGAGAGCGCCTTGTCGGCGAGGAGGTTTTCGAGCTGCGCGCGGAAGTCGGCTTCGGTGTCGTCATAGAACTTCTGCATGCCCGCGGGAAGCTTCTCGGCGGTGAAATCCGGCTTGAAGATCTCGATGTCGTAATAGCGCTGCTCCTCCGTGTGCGTCACGGAAGCGACGTTGTTTTCGATAGAGAGGACGTCCTTGACGTCGGCGCCGTCGAGCGTCTGGCGGTTCGCGACGAGCGCGATGATCCCGATGACGATCGCGACCGCCGCGATAAGCGCGATAACGGCTATCGCGACGCGCGTCTTGCGTATCCTCCCGTGCTTAGGGGAATATCTGTTGGTCATATTTCAACCTCCGTTCAAAGTGTACGTTCAAGTATACATTATAATTATAACGTTTTTTCCGGATATTGCAACACAAAATGTGTTGACACGGCCGATATTAAAGAATAGAATGATAATAAAGAAATATTGAGTTATTTCAAGTAATATCCGGCAAGGAGCTGCGCCATGCTGACTCTAAGAAACATTACGAAAATATACGAAGCGGGGGACGCCTCCGTCGAAGCGCTGAAGGGTATCAGCGTCAGCTTCCGCAAGAGCGAATTCGTCGCGGTGCTGGGTCCCTCCGGCTGCGGAAAGACGACGATGCTGAACATCATCGGCGGGCTCGATAAGTACACCGAGGGCGAGCTTTTCATCAACGGCGTCAGCACGAAGGAGTATACCGATTACGACTGGGATGCCTACCGCAACAACTCGGTCGGCTTCGTTTTCCAGAGCTATAACCTTATCCCGCACCAGAGCGTGCTTTCCAACGTCGAGCTTGCGCTGACGCTTTCCGGCGTTCCGAAGGCGGAGCGGCGCGAGCGCGCGAGGAAGGTGCTCGAGAAGGTCGGGCTCGGCGACCAGGTCGCGAAGAAGCCGAACCAGCTTTCCGGCGGCCAGATGCAGCGCGTCGCGATAGCGCGCGCCCTCGTCAACGATCCCGAAATACTCCTCGCCGACGAGCCGACCGGCGCGCTTGATACCGAAACGGGCATTCAGCTCATGGAGATACTCAAGGAGATCGCTAAGGACCGCCTCGTGATAATGGTTACGCACAACCCCGAGCTCGCGGACAGATACGCGACCCGCACCGTCCGCCTGCTCGACGGACGCATCACCGACGACTCCGCGCCCTTCGACGAAGACGCGGAGCTGAAGGCGGCGGAAAAAGCCGACCGCAAGGCGCGCCGCGAGAAGAAAAAGCGCGCGAAATCGCATTCCATGAGCTTTTTGACCGCGCTTTCGCTTTCGCTGAATAACCTTTTCACCAAGCGCGCGCGCACGATACTGACTTCCTTCGCGGGGAGCATCGGCATCATCGGCATTTCGCTTATCCTCGCGATGAGCCACGGCGCGACGAACTATATCCACCGCGTCGAAAAGGACACCCTTTCCGGTTATCCGATAACGATAGAGGAGCAGTCCGTCGACGTCGCTTCGCTGCTCGAAAGCCTGCGCGGCACGCGCGGAGTGCCGGAGGAGCGCCCGCTCGACCGCGTCTATTCCTCCAACCTGATGGGCGACATGCTGCGCACGATGGTAAACGAGGTGCAGACGAACGACCTTAAAACCTTCAAGGCGTTCCTCGACTCCGGCGAAAGCGGGCTTGAGGAGCTGACGACAGATATACAGTACGGCTACGATATCGACCTGAACCTTTACAACACCGGCGCCGAGGGAGGTCTGACGCGCGTCAATCCCTCCGCAGTCTTCGATTTTATGGGTATGAATCAGATGGCGCAGACGAATCCGTTCGCGGCGTCGTCGCTTTCCAACTCCAACGTCTGGCGCGAGATGATAGGCAACCGCACGATGCTCGAGGAGCAGTTCGACGTCATCGCCGGCAAACTGCCGGACGCGTTCGACGAAGCGGTCGTCGTCGTTGACGAATACAACCGCATCAGCGACTACACGCTCTATTCCCTCGGGCTGAAGGATCAGGCGGAGCTCGAGCAGATGTTCAAGGTGATGATGAACGGCGGCGAGATGCCGCAGGGAGAGGAATCGGAGTATTCTTACGAAGACCTGCTCGCCCTGCGCTTCAAGCTTATGCTCAACTGCGACTACTACGCGAAATACGGCGAGCGCTGGATAGATATGTCCGCGGACGACGCCTATATTTCGGCGCAGCTCGCCGACGCGCCGGAGATAAAGATAGTCGGCATTATCCGCCCCGCCGACAACGCCGTCGTAACGGTGCTCCGCGGCGGCATGATAGGGTATACCCACGCGCTGACGGAGTATCTGATAAACGCGGTCAACGAGAGCGAGATAGTCAGGACGCAGCGCGCGAACCCCGACGTAAACGCGCTGACCGGCATGGAGTTCACTTCCGGCAGGTTCGACGTTTCGATGCTGTCCGAGGAGCAGCGCGCCTACCTCGACGCGATGAGCGAAGCGGAGCGCGCCGCCGCGATAGCCGCGCTTTCGGCGGCTTCCGGCGAGACCTACGAGAGCGTGATGCACGATATCGGCGGCGTCGACCTCGATACGCCTTCGCGGATAAACATATACCCGAAGGATTTCGAGTCGAAGGACCTTATCGAGAACGTCATCAAGGATTATAACGCGCGCATGGGCGAGGGCTACGAGATACGCTATACCGACTATATCGGGCTGCTGCTTACCTCGGTCACGACGATAATCAACGCGATAAGCTATATCCTGATCGCGTTCGTATCGGTCTCGCTGATTGTCTCTTCGATAATGATAGGAGTCATCACCTATATCTCGGTGCTCGAGCGCACGAAGGAGATCGGTATCCTCCGCAGCATCGGCGCCTCGAAGAAGGATATTTCCCGCGTCTTCAACGCGGAAACGCTGATAGTCGGCTTCGCCGCCGGCATGATAGGAATACTTATAACGCTGCTGCTGCTTATCCCGGCGAATATCGTGCTCAAGTCGCTGACCGACATCTCCGGCCTCGCGGCGCTTCCGACCGTCGGTGCGCTCGCGCTGATAGGTATAAGCATGCTGCTGACGCTCGTCGCGGGGATAATCCCGTCGCGCATAGCGGCGAAGCGGGACCCCGTCGAGGCGCTGCGGACGGAATAAAACGTGATCAAAGAGGCGAACGATATGATAAGGATCCTCCGCACCGTCTCGCTCGGAACGTCGGTCACGGTATACTGACGCCGCGCTTATGACAGACTTTAACGACAGCCCCCCGCTAAATTAGCGGGGGGCTGTTTGCGCTTCCTCCGTTGACTTCGCGCGCCGTCCGTGCTATACTGTGGTCATAAGGAAGGAATCATACGCCAAAGGAGAAAATGCGAAATGAAAAAGCGAATCATATCCGTATTCATCGCGCTCGCGATGCTGCTCGGCGCGCTGCCGGCGTTCGGCGTGAGCGCGCAGCCGCGGGACGCGATGCCCGAATACCTCGTTTCGGGCGGCGTGCGCTACCGCCTCGACCACGGCGCCGGCTACTACGGCAGCGGCGAGGAGGACGACCCGCTGCAGAGCTTCATCGTCGTCGCGGAGGAGGACGGCAGATACTACGCCCTCAACGAAAACGGCGGCGCCGTGACGGCGTCCCTCCTCGAGCCGGACGGCGGCGAGCTTTCCGGTGACGCGGCGGTGTTGAGGATCGCCGAGTGGGAGGGCATATTCCTCCGTGACGGCCGCGAGATGACGTTGGATATAGAGAACGCGGAGACCGGCGCGGCGAGCTTCGGCTTCGGCACGCAGACCGGCGAAGGCAACCACGAGTGGCGCGCCTTCGCGGAGAACGGCGCCGTCCACCGCTTCGTCCATTACTACTACGACTACGACCACGGGATCACCTACGGCGATCAGATATGGCACCTGCTTTTCAGAAACGGCGCCTTCGTCCTCAGCGAGCGCACCCCGTACCTCGACAGCGGCTTCCCGGATGGCTGGGAGCTTTACGTTTACCAGCGCGTCTGCGAGCACGAGCACAAGACCTTCGTCCCGGCGGCGGAGCCGACCTGCACGGCTTACGGCAGGAAGGCGCACTACGAATGCGAGGACTGCGGGCTGATGCTCGACGAGGATATGAACATCTACGCCGCGCGCGTCGACGAGGAGGACGGGACCGGGTACGAGGAGCATTTCGGCTTCTGGGACTTCTACACCTGTCCGGCGCTCGGGCACTGCTACGACGCGGAGAGCGGAGTCTGCCTCCGCTGCGGCGGGCGCGCGCCCGTCTACGAGAAGGTGACGGACGTGACTCAACTCATCTCCGGCAGACGCTACCTGCTGATCAACGACGAGACCGGCCTCGCGCTCGATATCGCGCGTCCGTCCGCGACGGACGGGGGCTACGACGTGCCCGAGCTTATAAGCGCGCCCGTCGAGAGCTTCGAGCTCGAGGGCGGGCTCCGCACGGTCTACGGCAGCGGCGGCGCGGCGTTTTACCTTCAGGACGCCCCCGCCACCGAGGAGGAAGCGCGCGAGAAGATAAGCGAACGGTACGACGACGAAGCGGAGTATCCTTCATGCGAATACCTCGTCGAAGTCGAGGGGTGCTTCTCCTTCGTGCCTGACTATTCGTGGGAATACCCGAATCCGCTGCACTTCGAGGATAAGTCTTACGCCCTGATCGAGGTGGCGAACACAATCGCCGGTATGGAGGACGAGGAGGAGATCGAGATGTATCTCGACGGCCTGCGTATGGATTGGGCGCTCAACTTCACCTTCCTCAAAAACGGCGACGTCGGCGTCAACTTCTTCGACGGGATGCACCCGATGACCTTCGACGGTTCGACCGACTATAAGTTCACGCTGCGCGACGAATGGATATACGAAGAGGACTGCGCGACGGACGGCGATGGTATGTGCCTCGTCGATCCCGATACGGGGGACTATATCTGGGTGATAACCGAAATACCCACCGGCGTTTCGCTCTGGCGCGAGGTCGTCGAAGGCGGTGAGCCGGAGCAGGCGGCGGGCGATCTGGATAACGACGGCGAGATAACCGTATCCGACGCGCTCCGCGCGCTGCGTATCGCGGCGAAGCTCGCGGAGGCGACTCCCGAGGCGCTCCGCATCGGAGACGTCGACGGCGACGGCGAGATAACCGTCTCCGACGCGTTGAGGATACTTCGCGTCGCGGCAAAGCTGGCCGACCCCTCGAGTCTGTCATCCTGAGCGAAGCGGCGGAACGCCGCGAAGTCGAAGGATCCTGAAGGTAACGGCACAGTAAAAGAAAAAGTGTGTATTCGGAAACAGATTTTTACCGTCTGCTCCGGATACACACTTTTTTACTTTTACTGCATTATCAACGCCGGACAAACAATGCTGTTGTCATTTCGTGTTGATAAATGTTCGATTAATCAATTTCCGGAACACCGTGCTGAACCAGCATTGCCATAAAAAACTCAATATTAGATGCAAGGGACGTGATGCTGAAAGACCTGCCTATGGTTTTTATGATAACGCCGTTTTTCTTTACTTTGTAGCTCACACAATCGCTGTAAAATATTTTGTGCGTTCTGAAAAAAGACGACCTGCGAATGAAATAATCCTCACTTCTGAATATATCTATTTTCCATACAAGCGTTGATACTATCAAAAAAACAGACAACAAAAGAAAGAGAGCCATTACAATCCACACCCATAAGACAGCGGTCTCATTTTTTGACAGAGCCATTAATAGTCCCGAAATTAAGCAGAACCCAACGCCGGCATATCCGACCCATAAACCGATACGAGGCAGCTTAACAACAATATGCTCCTTTTCCAAGTTTTCCAGCGCTTCTTTATCGTTGCTTTTGGCAGTAAGTGATAGTAATAATCCAACAACAGCATAGGAGAGTGCAGGAATAAGTATTCGTATAAAAGTCTTCATTTTATCGTTTTTCCTTAATTATTCATTATTCATTTTTCAGTTTTCAGTATTCATTATTTCCCCAAAAACCTGTCCATCAGCTCCGCTCCGGACGGCACGAACACCCCCGTCGCTTCCGCGGCGGCTTCGTCGTAGCGTTCCGCGCCGTTGCCGCAGTCGCGGCCGCTGCGCCAGATCATGAACGGCACGGGGTCGCCGGAATGGGTGCGTATCTCTATCGGGGTCGGGTGGTCGGGCATGACGAGCATCGAGAACTCGCCGCAGACCGCGGGGAGCTCCTTCAGCAGCCGCCCGACGACTTTTTCGTCTATCAGCTCGATCGAGCGCACCTTGCCCTCGATATCCGCCTGGTGCCCGCATTCGTCGGGCGCCTCCATGTGAATGAAGACGAAATCCGCGCCGCGCCTGAAGGCGTCTATCGCCGCCTCCGCCTTGCCGGAGAAGTTGGTCGTCAGCGTGCCGGTGGCGCCCTCGACGTCGATGCTCTCCATGCCGGCGCTTATGCCGATGCCTTTGAGCAGGTCGACGGCGGAGATGACCGCGCCGTTAAGTCCGCGCAGCTCGCGGAAGCTCTGTATCGCGGGCTTGGTGCCCTCGCCCCACGCCCAGAGGGAGTCGGCGGTGTTTTTGCCGGCGGCGCGCCGCGCGGCGTTCACGGGATGGTCGCGCAGGAGCTTTTCGCTGTCGCGCATCAGCTTCAGCAGGCGCTCCGCGCCTTCGCCCTTCGGCAGGTAGTCGGCGGTGTTTTTGCCGAGAATGTCGTGCGGCGGCGTCAGCGTGACGTTCGTCGAGCCGCCGTCCCAGACGAGGCAGTGGCGGTAGCTCACGCCGGGGTAGAGGTTGAAACCCTCCTCGTTCAGCTTTTCGGCGAGGAAGGTCACGAGTTCGCGGCTTTCGGCGGTGGTTATCTCGCCGGAGGAGTAGTCTTTCATTATGCCGCGCCCCAGCCCGCCCTCGCCGAGCGTGACGAGGTTGCAGCGGTAGGTAACGTCGGTGTCCTTGAGCTTTATGCCCATGCTGACCGCTTCGAGCGGCGAGCGCCCGGTGTAGCAGACGCGCGGATCGTAACCCATAGCGGCGAGATTGGCGGTGTCGCTGCCGGGCTTCATGCCCGTCGGCACCGTCTGCACCATGCCGAGAAAGCCCGTCTTCGCGAGCGAGTCGATGTTGGGCTTGTGCGCCGCCTGCAGCGGCGTCCTGTTTCCGAGTTCGGGGACGGGGCGGTCTGCCATGCCGTCGCCGAGAACGACAACGTATTTCATAAAAGCACTCCTTGGCGCCGACGCTGAGCGTCGGCTAAATGAATACTGAAAACTGAAGACTGAAAAATGAATAATGAAGGAACAAATCGCAGAGCGATTTGAACGTATTGGAGCTCCCTCTGAGGAGGGAGCTGGCGAAACACGCGAAGCGGGTTGAGACTGAGGGAGAGATAACGCCGAGTCGCAATCAGCAGGTACTTCGTGCCGCAGACGTCGATTTATCTTTTTCGCGTCTCCGGCACAACGTTTATACATAGGGAGAGTTATCGTTATCTCTCCCTCCGTCACTCGCGGACTTTCGCCCGCTCGTGCCACCTCCCTCCTCAGAGGGAGGCAAGCGGTCGGCGCAGGCGTGTAGGACGATTTTTCCACCTCATCAGTCACTCGCGTGAACGCTCGTGACAGCTTCCCCTCAAGGGGAAGCCCAACCGCGCTTCCACACCACATCAAACCAAAAGGAACCCACACCATGGAC
>JAFZXI010000033.1 GCA_017616855.1 Clostridia bacterium
GCGACGTGCTCGAGGCCTTCACGATCGAGGAATACAGGGAATGATTCCCGTCACCATAAAATGAAAGGAAGAATCACTATGAAAAAGCGTATCCTCTCCGTTATCCTTGCGTTCGCGCTATTGCTCGGACTGCTTCCGCTGACGGCGATGACCGCCTCCGCGGCGAGCGAGCTCGATAACGCGCTGAACGTCTCAGGCGGCAACCTGAAGTTCAACAGCACCGGCACCTATCCGTGGACCGCCGTAAACGACGGCACCCGCTATTACGCAACGAGCGGCAACGCCGGCGTCGCGAGCTCGGAATCCGTAATGACTCTTTCCGTTTCTCCGACGAGCGCCACCGCGGTATCCTTCGAGTTCATGGCGTGGGGCGAGACCTACAAATCCGAGCCCTGCGACGTATGCACCTTCTACATCGACAACGTGGCGCAGTTCAGCTACGGCGCTTACGACAACAACTGGGAAACGTATACCGCGCCGCTTTCCGCCGGCGCGCATACGCTCAAATGGGAGTATAAAAAGGACAGCTCCGCCGATCCGGTGCTCGACTTTTTCGCAGTAGATAACGTCAAGATCGGCATCGACCGCTACCCGCTCTACGCCAAGGGCACGCAGGTAACGACCGCCAACTGCCGCGACATTCTCGGCGACGGCAAGCTCTCGTTCGACCCCGCCACCTACACCCTCACCGTCGCGGGCACCGAATCCGGCCTGCAGGCGATCCTCATAAGCGAGCTCGACGGTCTGACCGTAAAAACGACTACCGACTCCACCTTCATGAACATGGGCACCGGCCCTGCGGTATCGCTGAAGGGTAACACCACCTTCACGAGCGCGGGCGGCAGGCTCTCGCTTATGGCGATGAGCGGAAACGCGCTCAATTTTACCGGCAGCAATACCACCCTGTATTTTTACAGCGCCAAGTTCTACGCGCAGGGCACGACCGGCGGCTTCGTTTCCTCTGGTTCAGGCAACAAGCTCAACGTCAAGGCGTCGAGCGTCAGCGCCGTAGCCGAGAGCGGCAACGCAGCGGTAACGGGCTTCGGCGGCGGCATCAGCTATTCCGACTGCAGCCTTACCACCCCCGCCAACGCGCAGATCTCCAACGGCCGGATCAACAGCGGCGGCTCCGCCGCGGGACAGGTCACCTTCTCCCTCAACAACGCAACGCTCTACGGCATCTGCACCACCGACTTCACCGGCAGCTACAGCGACAAATGGGTCAAGTTTGAAAGCACCTCGAGCAAAACGATCACCTCGCTCGGCTCCGCGCCCGAATCCTACGGCGTCGCCTACGCCTACGGAACCATCTACGGCATCACCAACTCCGACGACGACGGAAACGGCGGCGGCATACTGTGGACGGCGCCCTTCAGCAATCCGAGCAGCTACACGACCGTCAAGCAGGTATACACCGGAGACGGCACCGTGCGTTCAATGACTTACGACTATACGAGAAAGCTGCTGTTCCTGATCATCAGCGTCAGCAATTCATCGACGCTTTATTCGCTCGATCCCTCCACCGCGGTATTGACCGAGATCGCCGCGCTGGGTCAGAACTTCTACGGTATCTGCGCCGACGAAAACGGCGCGCTTTACGCAATTAACAGCCTCGGCATGCTCTACTCTATTAACAGCAGGACCGCCGAATTGACCTTCGTCGCGTCCACGGGTTACGCCTGCAAGTACGTTCAGGACATCGCATACGACTTCGATACCGGCGACATATACTGGGCGCGCGTATACTCGACGAACGACGGCGAGCACGGGCTCTGCCGCATAAACAAGGCTACCGGCGAAACGTTCGTTCTGGATAAGATCGGCTCTGGCGGAGCCGAGATCGTCGGCATGTTCGCCGTTCCGACGAACGAGCCGGGCGGCGCACAGTTCACCAAGGGCGATATGGACAACGACGGTCAGATAACCGTCGCGGACGCGCTCAGGGCGCTCCGCATCGCCGCCAAGCTCTCCAATCCGACCGAGGACGATATGGTCCGAGGCGACGTTGACTTCGACGGCGATATCACCGTCGCGGACGCGCTGAAGATACTCCGCGTCGCTGCGAGACTCGCTACGCCGGAATCGCTCCAACCGAACAGGTAACGCGTTTTTTCCAAGGGCTTACTCCGCGCGGGTAAGCCCTTGGCGTGTTTATTCAGTACCGAATACATAAAAATAACATAAGGAGGGAGGCGCCGCAGGCGCGGCGTTTCAACGAACTATGAAAAGACTTTCAAAAAAGAAAATGATCATCTTCGCGATCGGGCAGCTCGGCTGGTCGATGCTCAGCGGAATCATCAACACCTGGCTCGTCACCTTCTATCTGCCGGCGCAGGTCGATATCGACGGCGGCGCGACTCAGTATATCGTGCCCGGCCTCGTCATTTTCGGCTTCCTGACCGTGCTCGGACTGATAACCGGTCTGAGCCGCATCTTCGACGCGATAACCGACCCGCTCATCGCTAACATGAGCGACCGCTTCAACAACAAATGGGGCAGACGAAACCCCTTCATGCAGTGGGCCGCGATCCCGCTCTCGATAGTCACGGTGCTGCTCTTCTGCGCGCCCGTCGAGGCGATAAGCAGCACGAACATCATCTGGATTTCCATCTTCATCGTGCTTTTCTACACCTTCATGACGATGTACTGCACGCCCTATAACGCGCTGATTTCCGAATACGGCAAAACGCAGGACGACAGAATGTTCATCTCCACCGCGATTTCGCTGACCTTCTTCTTCGGCACGCTGCTGGCGTATACGCCCTTCGTCTTCTCGGGAATGCTGCGTCAGTTCGGCTACGCCTGGAGCTACCGCATATGCTTCATAGTGCTCGCGGTCGTCGCCTGCGTATGCATGCTGCTGCCGACCTTCCTTATCCGCGAGAAGGAATACGTCGATACCAAGCCCTCGAACGCCAACGTCTTCAAGTCGCTCGCCGCGACCTTCAAGAACCGCGAGTTCCGCGTTTTCGTCGGCTCCGATATCATGTACTGGATCGGTCTGACGCTCTTCCAGACGGGCCTCCCCTTCTTCGTCAAGGTCTCGATGGCGCTTGACGAAAGCTACACGATGATATTCATGGGCGCGATGACCGTGCTCTCCGCCTGCTTCTACCCCTTCGTCGCCGGAATGGTGCGTAAGTTCGGCAAGAAGAAGCTGACGATATGCGGCTTTATCGGGCTCGCGCTGGCGTACCTCATCACCGCGATGATCCGCTTCGTGCCGCTGCCCGGAATCGTTTACGGCGCCGCGATATGCATTATCGCCGCGTTCCCGATGGCGCTGCTCGGCATAATCCCGCAGTCCATCGTCGCCGACGTCGCCGAAGCTGACGGCGTCGAAACGGGCGAAAACCGCGAGGGTATGTTCTTCGCGGCGCGCACCTTCGCCATGAAGTGGGGACAGTCCATCGCGATGCTCGTCTTCACCTCGCTCGCGATCATCGGCACGACCCAGAACGCCAACGCCAACGAGATCACCGCTTCTCCGAAGGGCCTGACGATCGTCGCCTTCGCCGCCGTCGCCTTCTGCGTAATCGGCGCGGTCATACTCGGGCTCTATAACGAGAAAAAGATAATGAAGACCATCGACAAATCCGGCAGCACGCCCAACGAGCTGCCCGAAACGCACAAACACTTCGAGGTGCCGCTCGCTCCCAACGCGCCCGATATGCCCGGCAACTCCGAAGCGCCGGCCGACGACGCGGAGTAACGCCATGGAACGCGAGTTTACGCTCACATATTTTGCCGAAGGCGACCTCCGCGAGCTGCGCGAAGCGTCGAACGCCGACGTCGAGCTGCGTTTTTCCGACGACGGAAAGCGCCGTATTGTCACGCTCGCCGCGAAGCGCGAGCTCGAGCTCGTCGGATACCGCGAGGACTTCCCGCTTGACGCGGGCAAAGACGCGCTGTATTTCACCAACGGCTACCAATCCTGGACCGAGACCGCCGAGCGCCGCCTTAACGAAAAAGAGCGCGACGTCATGCGCCTCCCGAAAAGGATAATCCGTTCGTTTGCGCTCGACCGCTACGGCGACGCGCAGATTTACCGCTATTCACGCCGCAAGCTGCACGGCTACGACGCCTTCTACGCCAAGGGCGCGAACGGCGGCTGGGCGGTAAACCTCAACGCCGCGAACGCGTGGCTGATCTTCGAGATAGACCGCAAAAAAGGCGCCGTCACGCTGATTTCCGACGTCGAGGGCGCGAAGCTCGCCGAAGGCGCGGAGTTCACCCTCTGCGACTGCGCCTACGGCGCGGAATGGCGGGGCCTGCCCGAAACCTACTTCCCGAAGCGCGATATCAAAAAGGTCTTCGGCTACACCTCGTGGTATAACTACTACCAGAACATCAGCGAGGATATAATCCTGCGCGATCTCGAGGGGCTGGACGAACGCTTCGACGTTTTCCAGATAGACGACGGCTACGCCGAACACGTCGGCGACTGGCTCGAAGTCGATAAGCAGAAGTTCCCCAACGGGCTTGAGCCGATCGCCGCGAAGATACGCGAGCGCGGTTTTACGCCGGGCATCTGGCTCGCGCCGCTCGTCGCGGAAGAAAAGAGCAAGCTTTTCGAGGAACACGCCGACTGGTTCAGAAGCGGCGATGACTGCGGTTTCGTCAAGTGCGGCTGCAACTGGTCCGGTTTCTACGCGCTCGACCTCGAGAACCCGGACGCGCTCGACTATATCCGCAAGTGCCTGAAGCATTACGCGGATATGGGCTTCGGCTTCTTCAAGCTCGACTTCCTCTACGCCGCGTCCCTGCCGCATTACGACGGGCTGACCCGCGCGCAGGCGGCGGAACGCGCTTACGCGTTCCTGCGCGATTGCCTCGGCGACAACGTCATTCTCGGCTGCGGCGCGACGCTTTTCAACGCCGCGGGCAAGTTCGACTACATGCGCGTCGGACCGGACGTCTCGCTCGATTTCGACGACAAGTGGTTCATGCGGCACATGCACCGCGAGCGCGTTTCGACGAAGGTCACGCTGCAGAATACCGTCTACCGCTCCTTCACCGACGGGCGCCTGTTCGGCAACGACCCCGACGTTTTCCTGCTCCGCGACGGCAATATCAAGCTCTCCAAGGAGCAGCGCCGCGCGCTCGTCACGCTGAACGCGCTTTTCGGCAGCGTGCTGATGACCTCGGACAACCTCGCGGAATACGACGAAAATAAAAAAGCCCTGCTTTCGCAGGCGCTCGAACTCTTCCGCGAAGCGAAGGTTACCGGTTTCAGCCGCGGCGGGCGCATGATAAGCGTCGAATATGAACTCGGCGGCGAAAAGCGCACTATCCTCTACTCTACCGAAAGGGGCATGCTTGTATGACCGACAGAACGGGCGTCATTTTCGGCAACGAAATTGACAAAAAGACCGTCAAAAAGGCGGAGAAGAGCAAGCAGAAGTATATCAAAAAGTACGGCGACGACTCCGCCGCCGACTACAAGCTCGCGTTCGAGCCCATCGACGCGCTCGACTTCATCGGCGCGCAGAACATCGTCTTCGGCGACGGCGAAAGCGCCGCCTTCGGCGAAAAGCCGCTGATAGTCGGCAATATCCGCATGGGCTTCGGGCATTATCGCATTTCGATCGCGATGGCGTCATGCGCGAAGGCGCTCGGCTACACGCCCTACTGGCTCGACCTCGCCTCCTTCGACGCGACCGGCTCGAAGATGATCCGCGAGCAGAACGACCTCTATTCCCTCGCCTCGCGCATTTCGCAGAAGTCACGGCTTTTCAACAAGTTCATATGGGAGCCGCTGAACAGCGAGGGTTTCAAAAAGATAACCTACAACGCGAAGGATCAGAAGAACAGCGAACTGCTCGTTCCGATATTCAGGAATATCCCGAAGGATATTCCCTATATCGCGACGCACGTCTGGCCCGCGCAGGGCGCGATTCACGCCGGCATGACGCACGTCGTCAACGCGATCCCGGATAACTGGCCGATGGGACTCCACCTTTCCGAAGGCGCGATCCATACGGTGCAGACCCCCTTCGCCTACCTCGGCTACAAGACGCTGGACGGATTTGCGAAAACGCCGCTGCGGGGCATTCCCGAAGCGCAGCTGAAGACGGTAGGCAGGTACGTCGACCACGAGCTCCTCGCCGGACTCGAAGCGGATAACGCAGCGCGCGCAGCGCGCTGCGAAGGCGGCAAGCCGCTGCGTATCCTGCTCACAGTCGGCGGAGCCGGAGCCGGCGGCGGTATGTTCGCGGCGATGATAAAGCACCTGCTGCCCTACGTCAGGGCAAAGAAGGCGGCGCTCTTCATCAACGCCGGCGACCACGCCGACGTCTGCGACTCCATCGCCAAGCAGGTCGGAATCGAAAACGACGCCCGCTTCCTTCGCAACGACTGGGCGGGACTGAAGGCGCTCGTTTCCGAACTGCGCGAAGGCGACGCGGAAGGCGTCACCTTCATCTGTGACGACGATATCTTCCGCGCGGTCTACGGCACGAATCTGCTGATGCCCGTCTGCGACCTGCTCATCACGAAGCCGAGCGAGCTCGCCTATTACCCGATCCCGAAGGTGTTTATGAAGCACATCGGCGGGCACGAGGTCTACGGCGCGATCAACGGCCGCGAATACGGCGACTCGGTCAACGAATATCCCGAAATCAAGGACCTCAACGCCGCGCTCGACAGACTGCTGACTGACCGCGAGTTGATACCGCATATTTGCCGCCGCATAAACGAGCTGAAGGCGCAGGGCGCTTACGACGGAGGATACGAGTGCGTCAAGCTCGCCGCACGCGAGTTTGACTAAATGAATACTGAAGATTTAAGATTTAATAATGAATAATTAACGTTCAAAGCCGCTTCCCGATTGGGAAGCGGCTTTGTTCATTCATTATTAAATATTCAGTTTTCAGTATTCATTAAAAACCTTTCAAGGTTTTCTTTTCCCACGCGTATGCCCCACTCGGGCGGCTCGCCGCCCTCGTACTCAATCGAGTAATATCCGTCGTATCCGCTTTCGCGCAGGACGCGCAGGGACTGCGCCGCTTTCGCCGCGCCGAAGCCGAGCACGCAGCCGCGGAGCTTGTTTCCTCCGCGCGTTGCGAACCACCCCTCGCCGGGGTCGGCTTCCGCGGCGGACTTGAAGAGGAAGTCCTTGCAGTGCACGTGCCGCGCGTACGGCGCGAGGACGCGCACGCTTTCGACGGGGTCCGCGTCGACGCACATGAAGTTGCCTATATCGACGAGGGCGCCGAAGTTTGGGTGGTCTACCGCCTTTATCAGCTTTTCGACACGGCCGGCGTCCTGCGAGAAGAAGCCGTGGTTCTCCGTCAGCGTCTTTATCCCGACGCTCGCGGCGTATTCGGTCACGCGGCGGATACCCTCCGCCATATACGGAACCGCGGCGTCGTAAGTCTGCTCAAACGGCTCCGGAAGCGGACCGCGCGCGGCGTCGTGCCGCAGGAACTCGCAGCCGAGCGCGGCGGCGACGTCCGCCTGCCGCTTCGCGTTCTCAACCTCGCGGCGCATTTCCTCCGCGTCCGCGGTCGCGAAATGGCCGCCCGCGCAGAGATTGACCGGTTTCACTCCCGCTTCCGCGCAGCGCGCGCGTACGAGCGGCGCTTCCGCGACGGTCAACCCGTCGCACTCCGCGAACTCTATCCCGTCAAAGCCCTTCTCCGCCGCCTTGTCGATAACGGCGAAAAGCCCTTCGAGC
This sequence comes from Clostridia bacterium, assembly GCA_017616855.1. Classification (GTDB taxonomy): domain Bacteria; phylum Bacillota; class Clostridia; order Oscillospirales; family RGIG8002; genus RGIG8002. The sequence goes on from JAFZXI010000033.1 coordinate 7,679, forward strand.
GTTCTTTCTCTCGTCCAGTAAAAGCCGTAGCTGCTGACGCAAAGTTTCATGCGCTCACCCCGTATTTAACTGAAGCGGAAGAACAGAATGTTATCCGGCTTGTAGAGATTGAAATACTCCGACTGAACGTCGACGTCGTCGCCGATGCGGCTGTCGATAAAGGCGTAGCAGAAGCCGTCGTAGCCGTCCGGCACTATAACTTCGACGTCGATGGTGCCCATATACGCTTCGCTCTCGGCGATATCGGTAACGTTGTAGATATAAATGCTCTTTTTGACGCCGTTTATCTCGACCTGCGTCTCATACCAGTAGCGGTCCTCGTCGAGCGCGGCGTAATCGTAGCCGTCGTAAGTCGTGATATCGTAATAATCCTCGAACTCGTAGAATATCCCCGGGACGACGCCGGACGGGAAGGACATCGTGAACTTCGCCTTTCGCGAGGTATAGCCGGTCAGGTCGACGCCGAGATCCTGCAGGAACGCGAGCGCTTCGTCGGAGATCGCGCCCTTCACGTAGGAGTCCACGCAGAGCGTGCCGACGGCGGCGGCGCTGTCGTCGTTGCGTTCGCCCGTAACGTAGGTGCGCTCAATGCCCGGCTGCAGCAGATGCGGCGTTATGCCGAGCTCCTCGAAATCGGGCACGGGCTCGGGTTCGGGCTCCGGCTCCGAAGAGGAGGGTTCGGGTTCGGACGACGACGGTTCGGGTTCATCTGAGGAGCGCGGCGTTTCGCCGTTGCCGCGCGTGAAGCTGACCGTCGGGAAGTTTCTGTCGTCTTCGTAGAAGAGCATATTGTCGCCGGAGATTTTGTATGTGTAGGAATACGATGAACTGCCGAGGGTTATCGTAATTATCCCGTCGTTGGTCCTGTAGGTTATGTTTGCGCCGTTGAGAGTGCCGGTCCCGTCGCCGTTAAGCACCATAACGTCGTCCGTGTTGCTTATCCAGGTGCCCGGGAGCTTATCGCCTCCGAGAACGCCGGTGAGGAAAAGGATGCCGACCGCGATGCCCGCGGCAACGACGAGCGCGATGACCGCCCAGAGCCACTTTTTGCCCGACTTTTTCGCGGGCGCGGGAGCGGGCGGATAGTATCCCTGCGGCTGCTGATAGTATTGCTGTTGGGGTTGGTACTGCGGCGCGGGCTGCTGAACGGGCTGCGGCTCCGGCTGCGGAGCCGCGGTAACGGGCAGCTGCGTTCCGCAGTTTGTGCAGAACGCCGTGCCGTCCGGCAGCTGCGTTCCGCAGTTAACACAAAACTTCGCCATTATCGTAACCTCCGTTTTCCCTTACGTTTATTCCTTATACGCGCCGTCCTCGAAGGCGGCGATGGTGAATATCTTAGTCGTGTATTCCTCCGGCGAGGCCTCGTGCAGCGTGATGAGGCGGCAGCCGCGTATCATATCGTCGCCGTAGGAGGCGAATGACGCGCCGGGGCATTGGATTATATCTATGCCGCCGGTTTTGCCGATGAAGGCGTTGGCGTGGTCGTGCCCGACAGCGACGCCGATTACGCCGCCGAGCGAAGCGAGGACTTCCGTCTCGCCGCTGTTCACGGTCGGCGGACACGGGAACTCGCCGAGGTAGCCCTCGGCTTTGTCGTTCAGGCGCAGGGCGTAGTTTTTGCCGCCGTACGCCTTCGTGCCGTCGGTGCCGGCGGGAAGCGTGCTTTCGACCAGCAGGTCAAAGCCCTCGGGCGGGATTATATGCTGAAACACCATAGACGGTATGACGCCGTCCGCGTTATACTCAGCGGCGGTCTTCTTCATCCACTCGAGCTGGTCCTCGTGGACGTGGTCGTATCCGCCGTAGACGGAGTCGTAGTTTCCGGAATCGATCATCCAGAGGATGAAAGCGGTGCGGCTGCCGTCGGACGACTTGACTTCTATCGTGCAGTTGCCGACGCCGGCGATATCCGGCGCGGCGTCGACTGTGCGGCAGTCGCCGATGCTCTCGTAAACCTCGGTCATGACCTCTTTTGTCATGCCGTATTCGTCGTCGTGGTTGCCGTAGACGTAGGCGTAAGGCACTCCGCGCTCGACGAGCGGAGCGAGCAGCGCTTCCGCCCCCCTGCGGAACTTAGACTTCCCGCCCTCGATGACGTTGTCGCCGAGAAGCACGACGAGGTCGGGCTCGTTCAGGTCGAGCATGGCGGTTATGAAATCCATCATGCGCCCGTCCGGCTTTTCGCCGTCCTGGCAGTCGGCGAGGACGAGTATTTTGAACTCACCGTTTGAGTTGAACTTCAAGTCGGGTCTCTCTCCTTTCGCGCAGCCGGAGAAAACGGCGAGCGCAATTATCAGCGAAAGCAGCAGCGCGAGCGTGCGTCTCATACGGCTTCCTCATTCCTGCGCTTTTTGCGGCGCGCGATGACGATATCCGCGGCGAGATACGCCGCGAACACGCCCGCGGCGGCGGCGGAAACCTTCAGACCGGTGAAGAAACCGGGGCTGACGTATTTGAACTCTACGGTGTGCTCGCCTTCGCCGACGAGCACCGCCATGAAGCTGATATTCACGCGCTCGATTTCGGTTTCGACGCCGTCGACGTAGGCGGTCCAGCCCGCGTCGTACGGGATCGAATAGAAGACGTAGTTTTCACGCTCCATATCGATGACCGAGGTGAAGGAGTTTTTGCCGAACTCCCAGCTCTTCGACGCGGTCTTCGCGCGGTTCGCAACGTTCTGCTCCATGGATATTTCGGTATATGACAGCGTATAGAACGGCGCGACGTTCATGTAATCGGAGAAGTAATCGAGGCGGTCGTCGTCTATCACCATCGCGGCGAGCAGGATATTCGCCTTCGAGGTATCGGTGAGCGAATCGTAGTCCGCGCGCGGTATCGCGTTTTCATAGCAGAAGCCCATCGGCAGGAACATCGTGTTTTCCCAGATATCGAAGGTGCCTATCTCGCCGACGTAGGTCAGCCAGGCGCGGTCCTCGAAGAGCGAGCGCTGCTTATCGTCGTCCAGCACGTAGCGGACGGACAGCAGCGAGCGCAGCGCCCCGTATTCTATCGGGACGGCGGTCGCGACGTCGCGCTTTATTCCCAGCGAGGTATAGAACTCGATGGTCGAGGTCGGGACTACGCTGTGGAAGCTCGAAAGTCCCGGCGTGTGCATGAATATCGACAGATTGCGGACGCCGTCGTAGTTCTCGAGGCGGCTGTTTTCCATGCCTTCGAGCTGAATATTGACGTCTGCGTTGAGGTAGTTTTTATTGTAAAAGTCGGGCGAGAACGCCTTGGAATAGCCCATCTGCTCGTAGAAGGTCCAGGCGAGGAACGCGAAGAGGCAGGTCAGCGCGAGCACGGCGATGCCGTATCGCTTTTTTGACGACCATTTGATGATGAACTCCTGGCGTTTGCCCGTCTTCTTGCGGCGGCGCTTTTTCGCGGGGGCCGGCTCCCCTGTGCAAGGGGAGCTGTCGAGGGCGGCGCAGCCGTCCGAGACTGAGGGGTTGTCCTCGTCGGGCGTTTCGGCAGCGTCAAATTCGGGCATCGGCTCTTCGGAATCCGACAACCCCTCCGTCGGCTCCGCCGACACCTCCCCTTGCACAGGGGAGGCCTCCTCACGGTTGCTTTCTTCCGCTTCCTCCGTCTTCTTCGGCTCGGGCAGCTCAAACGCGGCGGCGGTGCCGTCGGGAGCGTCTTCCTCCTCGCAGTCGCGCAGGTACATCGGGCGCATGATGCGCGTCAGCAGTATCACGACCGCGACGCAGAGCGCGAAGAAGAATACGTAAAGCCAGAAGCGGTCGGGGTATTGCTCAAGCCCTTTGAAGACGTCGCCGGCGTCCTCGATCTTCGAGAAGTTCGACGGGTTTATCAGCACCCAGACGACGCCGGAAAGCCCGACCGGAAGCGCTATCGCGGCTCCGGCTATTATAGTGCCCTTGATGCCCGCCTTCCAGTTGGTGTCGCGGCGGTCGAGCGCGATAGCCGTCGCCATCGCCATGAAGAGTATCGCCATGTACCACCAACGCGTATAGTAATTCGACTTGAAAAGCAGGAACACCGAGTTGAACAGCGGCACGAACGAGCATACGCAGCAGAGCACGAGCAGCATCGAGAGCCAGTCGCGCTTATGCTGCTTTTTCGTGCGCAGGTACGCCCACACGCCCGTTATAGAGAACAGCGGCAGCCATGCGGACGTAGAAGTCCAGTTCGGGATCCAGGAATCGCTTCCGCGGTGGAAGAAGTTGAGGTCGCCGGGTATCTCCGCGGGGAAGATCATGCCGCGCGCGAGCTCGAAATACCGCTTCGTCGCGGAGAAGAACCACATATAGTAGTTATTGTTATACGCCTCGTTCGCGCGCGGGAAATCCGAGAGCGCGACGAGCGTCGGATACAGAATGAAGGTCGCCATCAGCAGACCGAGCACCGCTTCGACCGCCGCGCGGCAGAGGTTTTTGAACGAGAACTTCAGGTCCTTCGATATCAGCCGCAGGATATAGTAGATGATTGTGAACACCGCGACGCCGGGCAGGAAGAAGTAGCTGTAAAGCGTGCTCCAGAAGACCATAAACCCGAGCCAGCCGCGTTTTCCCTTCTCTATGCAGGCGTCGAACGCGAGGATCAGGAACGGGAAAAACGCCACTACGTCGTGGAAATGGTTGAAAACGAGGTTGAACATCTGGAAACCGGAGAAAGCGTAGAGTATGCCTCCGGTCATCGCGAAGTATTTGTTGCTGACGCGTTTCTTTATCAGCAGGTACGCGCCCATCGCCGCGAGCGCTATCTTCAGGCAGTAAAGCGGTCCTATCAGATAGGTCGTCCAGTTCGACGGGAAAAGCAGAGTTATCAGGAAAAACGGACTTCCGAGCAGATAGAAGGAATAGGAACCGATGGTGTTGACACCCATATCGGTGCTCCAGTTCCAGAAAAACTCGCCGTTATGTATCGCGCGGTTGATCTCGCGGTAAAACGGTATCTGCTGAAGCTGGAAATCTCCGAAAAACAGCTGATAGCCGCCCGTCATTATCATTACAGGCAAAAACACCGACAGCGCCACTCCCGCGGCAAGCAGGAAGACGGTCAGCGCGTCATGTTTTGAAAAGAACGACTTTTTCAGCAGCATAGTGCCTCCGATTACGCGCGCTTCGCGCGCATGATTTGCATGCTGCGCATGCGTTCGGGAATAAATCGCCTCCGGCGATTTGAATGAAAATGTCGCACAAAGCGCGACAAATCATGATTGCGAAGCAATCAAATCATGGCGAAGCCAAATCATGCCGCTGAAAGCGGCAAATCACGCACGGCATCGCCGTGCTATTCTTCTATTCCGAAAAATCTCAGCGCGTTATTGAAGGTTATCTCCGCGAGCTCTTCGACGGAAACGCCCTTGACCTCCGCCATCTTTTCGGCGACGAAGCGGACGTATTTCGGCTCGTTGCGCTCGCCGCGGTGCGGCTCCGGCGCCATATACGGACCGTCGGTCTCTATCATCAGCCGCTCGAGCGGCACGGCGGCGCACGCCTCGCGGACGCGTGGGGCGTTCTTGAAGGTCAGCACGCCGGTGAAGGAAACGTGGAAACCCATATTCACGTACTCGCGCGCGGTCTCGGCGCTGCCGCCGAAGCAGTGCACCACGCCGCGCTTTACGCCGCTCGCCTTTACGAGCTCGAGCGTTTCCGCGCAGGCGTCGCGCGAGTGGATTATCACGGGCAGGTCCGCTTCCCTGACCAGCTCGAGCTGGCGCGCGAAGGCGCGGCGCTGCGTTTCGCGGTCCGGCTCGTCATAGTGGTAATCGAGCCCGATCTCGCCTATCGCGACCGTCTTCGGCTTCGCCGCGAGACGAAGCAGCTCGGCGCAGTCCTCCTCGGAAAAACCGACGACCTCCGACGGATGCACGCCTACGGCGGCGTAGACGAAGGGGTACTTCTCGCTCAGCTCGACCGCCGCCCTCGACTCCTCCATGCTCGCGGATGGGTTGAGGATAAGCTCCACGCCCTCGGCGGCGAGTCCGCGCAGGAGCTCGTCGCGGTCCGGGTCGTAGCGCGGATCGTCCATATGTACGTGGGTGTCAAATAACCTCATGGCGTTACTCTTTATCGGCGAAAATCTCCGCGAGCAGTTTCTCCTCGTCTATGCGGGCGAAGAGTATGCCGCAGTCCTCGAGCTCGGTGCCGGTCTGGAGCTGGCCGAAGCTCTCGAGGCGGTTCCAGTCCGCCTTGCAGTCGAATATCGACAGTATCTTTTCCGACGTCGCGGGCATGAACGGAGCGAGCAGCACCGCGGCGTGACGTATCGTTTCGAGCAGGTTGTAGATGACGACGCCGAGGCGTTCGCGGCCTTCGTCGGTCTTGGCGAGCACCCAGGGGGCGGTCTCGTCGATGTACTTGTTCGCCCTGCCGAGCAGTTCGAAGACGGCGTCGACGGCGTCGGCGACGCGCAGCTCGTCCATCTTCTCGCAGACGGTGTGCGCGGTGTTGCGGCAGGCGGCGATCAGCTCGTCGTCCACCGGCTCGCCCGCGAGGATCGGGGTGGGCGTTTCGCCGCCGAAATACTTTTTCGTCATCGCGACGGTGCGGCTGACGAGGTTGCCGAGGTTGTTCGCCAGCTCGGTATTGTATTTGCGTATGACCGCTTCGTAGGTTATCGTGCCGTCGGCGTTGTAGGGCATCTCGCTGAGCAGGTAGAGGCGGACGCCGTCGACGGTGAAGTATTTGCAGAGCTCGTCGGCGTAGATGGTGTTGCCCTTCGACTTGCTCATCTTGTCGGTGCCGTTGAGCAGCCACGGATGACCGAAGACCTGCTTCGGAAGCGGCTCGCCGAGCGCCATCAGAATGATGGGCCAGTAAATGGTATGGAAGCGCAGGATATCCTTGCCGATAACGTGGATATCCGCGGGCCAGTATTTCTTATACTTCTCGCCCTGCTTATCCTTGTCGACGTCGTAGCCGAGGGCGGTGATGTAGTTCGAGAGCGCGTCGATCCAGACGTAGACGACGTGGCCGGGGTCAAACTCGACCGGTACGCCCCAGGAGAAGGACGTGCGCGAAACGCAGAGGTCGTTCAGTCCGGGCAGCAGGAAGTTGTTGACCATCTCCTTGCGGCGGCTTTCCGGCATGATGAACTCCGGGTGCTCCTCGATGTGCTTTATGAGGCGGTCGGCGTATTTGCTCATACGGAAGAAGTACGCTTCCTCCTTCGCCTCGACGACGGCGCCGCCGCAGTCGGGGCATTTGCCGTCGACGAGCTGGCTGTCGGTATAGTAGGTCTCGCAGGCGACGCAGTATTTGCCGGAGTATTCGCCCTTGTAGATGTCGCCCTGCTTATAGAGCTTGGTGAATATCTCGGAGACTACGCGCTCGTGGTCGGGATCGGTGGTGCGGATGAACTTATCGTAGCTCGTGTTCATCAGGTCCCACGTCTCGCGGACCTCGCCGGCGACGCGGTCGACGTATTCCTTCGGCGCGATGCCGGCGGCTTCGGCGGCTTCCTGGATCTTGACGCCGTGCTCGTCGGTGCCGGTAAGGAAAAAGACGTCCTTGCCGCGCAGGCGGTTATAACGCGCGATTGCGTCGGTGAACACCGCTTCGTAGGTGTTGCCGATATGCGGCTTGCGCGAGGTGTAAGCTATTGCCGTGGTGATGTAAAACTTTTCGTTCATATTATTCATACCTCTTTCGGTAATTTTATTCAACTGTGTATTCAATGTTCTCTTCTTCGGCGGATCCGCCGCCGGTCATGATCTCGTCGGCGTAGGTCGCGTAGCACATCGACGCGAACGGCGCGACTATTATCGTTCCCGCTCCGTAGCAGAGCAGATACGACAGCAGCACGAACGGAAGCAGCGAAAGCTGAAAGACAAGCAGCCCTCCTGACTGCCCGCGCATTCGCTCCTTGCTTTCGCGCGTCGCGGCGACGGCGGAGATGTCGCCCTCCGCGTAAATATACGGCGCGAGGAACAGGCGGTTCGTCACGAAGATGAACAGCACCGCGCAGGCGATCGCCGTTACGACGCCGAAGCTCATCAGCATACCGGCGAGGCCTTCTTTGCCCTGCCCGTAGATGAGCGATCCGCCCACCGCCATGCCGAGGGGAGCGGCGAAAATCAGCGCGCCCCATTTGAGATAATGCAGGCCGGTGTAAACGTATATCCAGAGCGAGCGGCCTATCGCCTTGAAAGAGCCGTATTCGTTCAACGCGTAGCCGATTTGCTTCGGGTTTCCCTTGACGACGGCGACGTGCCACTTCAGCGTTCCGAAGCGGAGCGGAGCCGCGATGATAAAGCTTACCAGCAGACCGCCGGCGAACACCGCGAGCATCTTGACCACCGCGAAGCGGTCGGCGAGAAGCTCTTTGAAATAGGCGTCTATCGCCTCCGTCGAGATGAGCTGCGAAGCGGTTATAAGCTTTATGCCCAGGGCGTTATAGACCGCGGTCTGCAGGTAACTTACCGCGAAGGTGATGACCTCCGCGAGCAGCGCGAGCAGCATGGCGGGCAGAAAACGCCCCATCAGGCGCATTATTGCTTTTCTTCTAACGAGGGATCTGTTTACCATCGATGTTTTCCTTTTTACCGTGTCTTTTCCGCAGCGCGGGTACAATGAGGCATAATATACAGTATATATTGTATCACATACGGATAGAATTAGCAAGAAAAAGTTGCGCCGCCCTTTTCGCACGATAAAAAACACATCCCCTCGTAAAAGGGGATGTGATACAAGTCATTTACGCGAGCTCCTGCCGCGCCATTACGGGAAGCAGTGATACGCCAAGCGACGCCTGCCGTCCGCTGACGGTGTGGGATCCTTCTGCTCGCGGGCTGCGCCCGCTCCGCTCAGGATGACGGCGTCTCTTAAAGCGACTCCGTCAGTTTCGCGGCGACGCGCAGTATGGCGAGCGCGTCCGCTACCGTTATGCTTCCGTCGCCGTCGGTGTCGCCGAGGCGCAGGTCGCGCCCGGTCGGCTCAACGAGCCGCGCCGCTATGCGCAGCGCAGCAAGCGCGTCCGCGACGGTTATCTCGCCGTCGCCGTCAAGGTCGCCGCACATTTCGTTGCCGGCAATCGTGAACTCCACGATCTCGACCTTGCCGTAAATGCGGACGATCAGCTGATATTCGCCCGGCGCGGTGAGTTTTGTCCCCGACTCCGCCGGAGCGTAGTTCATCTCCGCGAACTCGCACTGCCCCCAAGCGGGCGTAACCCCCTCCGTCTGCGAATAGACGCCGCCGTCCTCGACACCGGAAATCACCGGCGCGGGAACGGGCTGCGTATTCGAACTGCCGCCTACGAGGGCGACCTTCGCCAGAAAGTCATCGTGTCGCAGGACGCGGCCGATATACGCCTCGTCCAGCTTCGCGGAGCGGAGCGCGGCGTCGACCTCGTCGGCGTAGTCGCCGCAAACGGGCGCGGCGTCGTTCATCGAGTTGCGCATCTGCATCAGTTTCAGCCAACCCGCCTCCTCATAGAGCACCTTTGCGGCTTTGTAGCTGAACGCGGCGTTTACCGCGGCGAACGCGGAAGCGGCTTCTTCCGCGGTAAGCGCGGTCTTATACACGCCGGCGTTGAATATCATTCCCGCGAAGCCGTCCGAGCCGTTCGACTGCTTCGCGCCGAGAACGAAGGGCGCGGTGGTCGTATACGACGGCGCGCCGGCGGACGCCTCCGCCGCCTTTTCGCCGTTCACCAGGAGCGCCGCCTTGCCGGAACCGAGCGTCAGCACGGCGTGATACAGCGCGCCGGACGCCGCCTTCGTCCCGCTTTTCAGCGTGACGAGCCCGGATTTCGTATATACCTCGGCGCAGATGAAGCCGTTGCCGTCAATGAATATCGCGTAGCCCTTGCTCTGCTTCTCGCAACTGAGTATGTACTGTGCCGCTTCCTCGGAACCGGCTGCGCCGGCGCCCGCGAGGAAAAGCGCCTCCGCGGTGAACGCCTGCGCCGTCATCGAATAGACCGACGCGGGCGCGGAAACAACAACGCGTCCGCCGTCCGCGCAGTCGAACGCGCTCTTGCCGCAGAACTCCATCGACACGCTTCCGCCCGAAGCGGAGACGGCGGCGTTCAGCGCGGTCGCGTTGCGCGCGTCACCGGTAATGAAGTCGACGTTCAGCAGATTTCCGCCCGGCGCCGCGGCGTAGTCCGAACCCGGCGCGACGGTGTTGTAAACGAGCGGCACAGACTTCTTGCCGTAGCTGTCGACGGCGGTTATCGTTATCTCGTATTCGGTATCGCTCATCAAATAGGTCGGTATCTTTTTCGTATACTCCTTCGGGAAGTCGGCGACGCGGTCGTAAAGGTAGAAATCGGAATACGCCTTCGCCGAAGTGAGCATGCCCGACGGGATCCCGCGCACCGTGAACTCATAGTGCTGCACCATCTCGTCGTCCTGCGCGGCGGTGAAGGTCACGGCGAGCGCGGACGCCTCCTGCTTCACGGAAACCGCGGCGTCCGCCGGGAACGCCGGCGCTTCGTTCGTCAGCGCGACGCAGTCGGGGTCGTAACGGCGCAGGTGCGTTTTGTTTTCAAGGTCGGGCGCATCGATGTAGAGGTAATCCTTTATCATTTTGCCGCTGTTGAAATCGATGCGCGTCAGCCGCAGGTTGCCGTTGGCGTCCGCCTGCACGAGCATACCGTCGGAGGTCGAGTAGGATTCCGCGACCTTCAGCCCGTCCATATCGAGATAGCCGCCTTCTATGCACATAAACGCGACGTTGCCGGGGTTGACGACCGTGAAATCCTTCTGGTATACCGTCGTATTCGTGAAGTTCGGGGTGTGGTAGTGTCCGGTGAAGGCGACGACCTCGGGGTAATCGGCGAGCACGTCGGAAACGTTATAACACGCATACCGGTAATCCGAGCACCAGGTGGTGTTCGCGATCTGCGGATGCATATAGACGAAGATATGGCGTCCGGGCGCGTCCGCGCGGGCTTCCGCGAGGGCGGAGCGCAGCCAGTCGAGGTTCTCCTGCGTGAACTCCGCGCCGCGCGAGGTGTAATAATCCATCATGGCGACGCCGATAAAATGATAGCCGTTTATCACCGCGTGGCGATTGCCCTGAAGCGGCTGCGCGGACGGCAGATCGTTCTCAGTGTAGCAGGCGAGGTCGCCGAAAAAAGCGGACATCCATTCGGGGTGGTCGCTGATCGCGTCGTGGTTCCCGGAAACAAAGAATACCGGCGTATCGGGGATATCTTCGTTATTCACCTTTATGAATTCGGCGGTCGTCGGCGCGTTGTATTCGAGCTCGCAGATGTCGCCCGCTATCGTAAGCGCGTCGAGCGTGCCGCCGGCGAACTTCTTGAGCCCCGTCAGCGCCTGACGGTAAAGCCGGGTTGCGGAGCTGTTATCCTCGGGCGTGATGTGGATATCCGCTATCGCGCCGAAGGTGAAGGCGATATTCGATGCGTCGAACGCGGGCGCGACGTCATTCCGAGAGAGAGTATAGAACGAGGAATCCCCCTCCCCCTGCAGCACTTCGGAAGCGGCGGGGGATCCTTCGACTCCGCGGCTTTGAGCCGCTTCGCTCAGGATGATGGGCGATGAAGCCGCGAGCGCGGCGGTAAGCATAATGGCAAGCAATTTCTTCATACGTCCTCCTTTACGGAAAATGGCGGAACTTATGGCTATATTATAGCGCGGGAAAGCTCATTTCGCAAGCAAAAGTTGCGGTGCTCGAGATTTTGCGCATAATTCAAAACGGCTTCCCGATTGGGAAGCCGTTTTGTTCCTTCACGTCGCCAAAGGCGACAATTCATGCGCCGGAAGGCGCAAATCATGACGGCAAAGCCGTCAATTCATGCAAGCGAAGCTTGCAAATCATGCAAATCGGCTCCGCCGATTTGCCTAGCGTTCTTCGCGGAAGTAGGTTACGCCCAGCGAAGCGGGACCGAGATTCTCCTTCTTCTTGCGGAAGCTGACGATTATCAGAACGACAATCGTTATGATATACGGCAGCATCTGCGTCAGGTCGGTCGAAAGCTCGACGCCGAGCAACTCGGGGATATAGAGATAGCCCCAATAGAAGATACCGAATATCAGCGAGCCCCAGAGGAGGTTCAGCGGCTTCCAGAACGAGAATATGACGAGCGCGACCGCGAGCCAGCCGAACGCCTGGATCGTGATGAGGTCCGCCGTCGCCCAGGCGCCGCTCTTGAACTCCATGACGCAGTAGACTCCGGCGAGACCGGTGATGCCGCTGCCGACGCACGCCGCGACGTATTTATAGCGCGTTACGTTGATGCCCGCGGCGTCCGCGGTCGAGGGCGATTCGCCGACGGCGCGGAGGTTGAGTCCGACTCTCGACTTGTTGAATACGATTGTCAGTATTATCGCGAGCGCTATCGTGAAATAGAGCATGAAGCCGTAGCCGAAAAGCAGATCCGAAACGACTCCGAGCTTCTCCGAAAGGAACGGTATGCGCGCGGTAAACACGGTGTTCGCGGAATCGCAGCGGACGTTGCCCGATTCCGACTTGATGAAGAATATCGACAGGAACTCCGCGAGTCCGCATCCGAGGATAGTCAGCACGAGGCCGACGACGTTCTGGTTTATCCTCATCGTGACGGTGAAGAAGCTGTAAATCAGTCCCATCAGCGCCGACGCGGCGAAAGCGGTCAGGAGCGTCAGCAAAAGAATCATTATAAAGCTCGGATTTTCAACCGCGCTGCAGTAGCGGAAGGCGGCGATGAATCCCGCCGCGGCTCCGACGCACATCGTGCCGGGAGTTCCGAGGTTGAGACCGCCCGATTTCTCGGTCAGCAGCTCGCCCATCGCGGCGAGGGCGATGAAAGCGGCGAACGCGATCGCCTTCTGAATCCAGTAAAGAATCATGCTTCGACCGCCTCCTTCTGCGCCTTACGCGAACGGAAGACGACTTTGTAATTGATAAAGAACTCGCACCCGATAACGAACAGCAGCATCACGCCGACGATTATCTTGCCGAAAGCGATCGAATAGCCGAGGTCGTTATAGGTGTTCGACATCAGCGCCGAGCCGTTTTCGAGCGCGACTATCAGCATTGAGACGCCTATCATCGTGAACGTGTTGAACTTCGACAGCCAGGCGACTATTATCGCGGTAAAACCGTAGCCGCTCGCGAGGTTCGAGTTCACGGTGTGACTCTGCGAGGTGACGCAGAGGAAACCGCACAGTCCGCAAAGCGCGCCCGAGAGCGCCATCGAGCGTATGATTACCTTTTTAACGCTGATGCCGGCGTATTTGGCGGTGTTCTGTGAGTCTCCGACGACGGCTATCTCGTAGCCGTGCTTGGTGAGGCGCAGATAATAATACATCAGCACCGCGATTATTATTACGGTGATTATGAAGATCAGGTCCTCGTTCTTGTACCAGGCAGCTTCGCCGCCTTTCCATATCGATCTGATCCAGCCGGCTTCGGAATCGCCGTTGATGATGCCGAGCGCGGATTTCGGACCTCTCCATTTATTGAAGAAGAAGTCGACCACCTTCATAACGATATAGTTCATCATCAGCGTGAACAGGGTCTCGTTCGTACCCCATTTCGCCTTGAACAGCGCGGGGATTATGCCCCAGATCGCTCCGCTTATCAGACTGACGCCGAGCATCAGCGGAAGCAGGATATACGGCTGCAGATTCGGATAGTTGAACATTATATACGCCGCGGAGATGGCGCCCGCGAGGAACTGTCCCTCCGCGCCGATGTTCCAGAACTTCATCTTGAAAGCCGGAGCGAGAGCGACCGCGAGAAGCAGCAGCTTGCAGCCGGTCTTGACGGTCGTCCAGAAATAACTCGAAGTGAAAATGCGCCAGAACGAATTGAAGTCGGACGCGTTACCGAGTCTTTGTATGCCGAGCGAGCCCGTGAACATCGTCTTCAAAAACGTGAGCGGGTCGACTCCGATCATTATCCAGACGATGATCGCGCAGAACAATACCGCGACCACGAACGCGCCCGCTCTTATAAGAAGCCCCGCAAGGGTGGATATGGGAGCGCGTTTCGTCAGATGTATGAACGGCTCGCGGTCACTTTTCCTGACTGTCATCTGCGTCCCCTCCTTCCTTTGCGTCGGGCAGATTTGTCATAAGGTAACCGACCTGCTCTTTTGTGGCGGTTCGCGCGTCGAGCACGCCGCTGATATGTCCTCCGCACAGGACGAGTATCCTGTCCGAAAGCGCGAGAAGCACGTCGAGCTCTTCGCCGACGAATATAACGGCGACGCCCTTCTGCTTTTGCTCGTTGAGCAGATCGTAAATTACGTAAGAGGTGTTTATATCAAGACCTCTGACCGCGTATGCGGTCATGAGGACCGTCGGCGCCGAAGCGAGTTCCCTGCCGACGAGCACCTTCTGGACGTTGCCGCCGGAAAGCGTTCGCACGGGGGTGGAAATCGACGGAGTCACGACTCCGAGCTCGTCGCGGATACGCTCCGCGAGCTCCTTCGACGGTTTCTTGTCGGTCAGCGGCGACGAGCCGCGGTTATAATCCTTGAGCAGCATGTTATCGACCATGCCCATTCCGCCGACGAGTCCCATGCCGAGACGGTCTTCGGGAACGAAGGAGAGCGATACGCCCATTTTGCGTATCTGTTTGGGGGATTTGCCGATAAGCGTTTCCGTCTCCCCCGAAGGATGGGTATACGTTATTTCGGCTCCCGGCTCGACGTGCTGGAGTCCCGCTATCGCTTCGAGAAGCTCCTTCTGTCCGCAGCCGGAGATGCCGGCTATGCCGAGTATCTCGCCCGAATACGCCTCGAAGGAAACGTTTTTCAGCACTTCGATATTGTCGGCGTTTTTGCAGGAAAGCCCTGAAACTTTAAGACGGAGGGAGCGGTCCTTGACTTCGGGACGGTCGATATTGAGCTCGACCTTCTTGCCGACCATCATTTCGGTAAGCGAAGCGACGGTCGCTTCCGACGTTTTGACCGTGGCGATATATTCGCCCTTGCGCAGAATGGCGACTCTGTCGGAGATCGCGAGGACCTCCTGCAGCTTATGCGTGATTATGATTATCGTCTTCCCCGCCGCCTGCATGTTGCGTATGACCGAAAACAGCTTTTCGGTCTCCTGCGGAGTAAGAACGGCGGTCGGCTCGTCGAGAATCAGTATCTCGGCGCCTCTGTAAAGCGCCTTGACTATCTCGAGCGTCTGCTTTTGCGAGACGGTCATATCGTAGACCTTCTGATCGGGATCGACGTCAAAACCGTATTCCTCGCAGATATCGCGGATACGCTTCGCGGCGGCCTTGAGATCGAAGCCGCCTTTTTCTTTCAGTCCGAGCACGACGTTCTCCGTCGCCGTGAAAACGTCGACGAGTTTGAAGTGCTGGTGTATCATGCAGATACCCAGCGCGTAAGCGTCGTGAGGGCTCTTTATCGAAACGTGCCTGCCTCTGACGTAGATCTCTCCGGAATCGGGATAGTAGATGCCCGAAAGCATGTTCAGCAGCGTGGTCTTTCCGCTTCCGTTCTCTCCGAGGAGCGCAAGGACTTCACCGTCGAGAACGTCCATCGAGATATTGTCGTTTGCGAGCACTTTGTTTCCGAAGCGCTTTGTTATCCCTTTTAACCGTATGACCGGCGTGCGCTGTTCGTTCATTTCTTCCTCCGAGGTGTGTGGGTCCGTAAATGAGGGAAGCCGCCGGTCCGGCGGCTTCCCTCGATCGACAGTAAGATTAGTTGAGTTCGGTGATGCCGTCTATGCGCAGGTTGAACGCGGGCGCGCTGCGGACGTCGGACTCGTGATAGTAGCCGTCGTAAACAACGTTGTCCTTGTCGTTGACCCAGTCGCCGTCGGTATCGGTAGCGAACGCTTCGGTGACTTCGGCGCCGCCGACCGTGAAGGTGGAGGTGTCGAATACCTTGAGCTCGCCGGACTTAATCTTCGCGATGGTCTCGTCGACCTTCTCCTGGGTGCCTTCGGCAACGGAGGTGCCGAGCTCGGTGATGGCGACGGCATCCTGGTTGTAACCCTCGGCCCAGTTGGTCGGGATGTTCTCGCCCTTGAGCGCCTTCTCAAAAGCGAACTTGTAGTAAACCTTCCAGTTGTTTGAAGCGGAGGTGAGCGCCGCATCCGGAGCAGCGTCGAGCATGGAGACGTTGTAGCCGACGGAGTAGACGACTTCGCCCTTCTTGAAAGCTTCCTGGACAGCGGTGGGTGCGCCGGCGGAGTCGGCGTGCTGACCGATGATGATGCAGCCCCTGTTCATGAGCAGCTCAGCGGCGGCCTTCTCTTTGTCGAAATCGAACCAGCTGGAGGTGTACTGAACGTCCATGACAATGTTCGGAACGATGGACTTGATGCCGAGATAGAAAGCGGTGTAACCGGAAACGACTTCGGCGTAAGGATAAGCGCCGACGTAGCCGATGCGGATGTTGTCGCCGTCCTTGTTCTTATCGGCGACCTTGCCGGCGTCGATGAGCTCCTGGAGCTTCAGACCGGCAACTACGCCGGAGACGTAGCGGGATTCATAAACGCGGGTGAAGGCGTTGCTGAAGTTGTCGAGGCCGTTCTTGTCGGCGGTGTCGCCGGTCATGGAGACGAAGTGAATGTCGGGATTCTCCTTCGCAAGACCGAGCATATAGTCCTGATGACCGTAAGAATTGGAGAAGATGTAAGTGCATCCGTCGTTAATGAGCTGCTTGCCGGCTTCGGTAACGGCGTCGGTCTCTTCAATCTTGTACTTCCAGATAAGCTGGTCGTCCGCGATGCCGAGTTCCTTAGCGGCGTCCTTAATGCCGTCCATATGGGCCTTGGTGTAGCCCTCGGTGTCGTCACCGACAAGGATGAGACCGATCTTCAGATCGGACGTTACTTCGGTGCCGCTGCCTTCTTCGGTGCTCTTGCCGCAGGCCGCGAGCGCGAAGCAGCAGGACAGAGCGAAGACGAAGACAAGAATGATGCTGAGAATTCTTTTCATGGTTGTTTTCTCCTCTTTCAGAATTTTTGTTTATTTTATCCCGTCGGACCGCACAATCCGAATACGCGGTCCCCGGATTAAAACCTCAACGCGGGCGTCAGCAGAACTCGACGCCGTTTTCTTCGCTCATCGCGCTTATCCGCGCGAGAGACTCGATACGCAGCCCTTCTTTGCGAAGTTCGTCGCCGCCGGGCTGGAACGCCTTTTCGATGACGATTCCGGCGCCGACCGGGATTCCTCCCGCCTGCAGGACGATGTCGCGCAGGGCGCGCAGGGCGCAGCCGTTAGCGAGGAAATCGTCGATAAGGAGGACGCGCTCGCCTTTGCCGAGATACTGCTTTGACACCATGACCGTGTTCTCGACGTTGTGGGTGAAGGAAAACGCTTTCGCCGTCCAGACTTCATTCGACAGATTCGAGGTGCGCGACTTTTTCGCGAACACGAGCGGCTTGCCGAAATACTTTGCGGTCAGTATCGCGACTGCGATGCCGGACGCCTCTATCGTGAGTATCTTATCGACGTTTTCGTCTTTGAAAAGACGGAAGAACTCTTTTCCCATCTCGTCGGCGAGAAACGGATCTATCTGATGATTGAGGAAGCTGTCTACTTTGAGTATGTCGTTCCCCTTTATGACGCCGTCTTTCTTTATGCGTTCCTCGAGCAGACGCATTTGTGTTCCTCCCGCTTTCGCGCAAATGCTTTACACAAACAAAAACGCACCCATATTGATATACGGGTGCAGTTAGGCAGTTATTGTGTGCAGACGGGCGCAATGACTCGGTAAAAAGCGGCTGCGCAGTTGAAAATGGTCATTCGCCCTCACTCCTTTTTCGATTCCGGAAACGGCGAATGCGCGCTCTTGAAAAGCGCTTTACCAATAGTCGCAACTGTGGCGTGCGGTAGAAACATTCGAGCCGTTACTTTCGAACCTATATTGGTCGGTCGGTATTGATTTTCTATGTTTATATTATAGCGCAAGCCGCGACGGATTGCAAGATATTTTTGCTATTTTCGGCACATTTCGGCAAAACTGTGAATATGCCCGATTTTGTGCCGCGGCGGGCGCGTTTTATCGGCATAATGACAAGGGCGAACGCGCGTTTTCGCGCGTTATTCCGCGAGCGCCTCAAGCGCGGCCCTCTGCTTCAGCGCCTCGGCGATCAGCGCGGAATAATCCGTCTGCGTGCGGGCGCGGAGCAGCTCCGTCATCTCGTTCACCGGCGCGTAAACAGGCGTAAGCGAAAGGTTGCCGTAAACGCCCTTGAGCGCGTGCGCGATACCGAAGGCGCAGTCGAGGTCGTTAGCGGAGAGCGCTTCGGCGAGACTGCCGAGCTGCTTATCCTCCAGGACCATGCCGACGAGCTTGAGATAAAAGTCCTCGCTGCCCATGCAGCGTCCGAGACCTTCGTCGACGTCGGCTCCCCATTCTCTGAGTTTTTCTACCGTCAGCATAACGTTCTCTCCTTACTCTTTCTCTCTTGTTATAAACTTCTCGAAATCGTCCGCGGGCACCGGCTTGGAGAAGTAATACCCCTGCACGACGTCGCAGCCGCACTCGCGGAGCAGCTGAACCTGCTCCTCCGTTTCAACGCCTTCGGCGATGACGGGCACGGAGAGGAAGCCGGCGATATCCACCATAAGCTGGACCATGCGGATATCCTTCGAGTCGGCGGTCAGGTGGCGCACGAAGCGCATATCGAGCTTGAGCGCGTCGATGGGCATCGCGGTCAGCATATTCAGCGAGGAATAGCCGCTGCCGAAGTCGTCCATCTCTATCTTGAAGCCGGTCTCGCGCAGCTGCGCGACGGTTTTGACGATGCTTTCTTCGTTTTCGGTATACGCCGATTCCGTTATCTCAAGCAGCAGGTCGGAGAAGGAAATGCCGTTCTCCTTGACTATGTTCACGAGCTCGCTCTCAAAATTGACGGTCTGCAGGTCGACGCGGGACACGTTGACCGAAACCGGCACCGTCATTCCGAACTTGTCGCGCCAGCGGCGTATCTGCGCCGCCGCTTCGCGCCATACGTAGAGGTCGAGCTTGTTGATGAGTCCGTGCTCCTCGAAGGCGGGAATGAAGTCGCCCGGGCTGATAAAGCCGAGCTCGGGGTGTATCCAGCGGACGAGCGCCTCCGCGCTGCAAAGCACGGGCTTATCGCCCGTGATGTCGTATTTCGGCTGATAGAAGACCTTGAACTGATTCGTCGCGAGCGCTTCGTCCATCTCTTCAAGCAGGCGCTCGTTATAAAGCTCGCGCTCGTGGGTCTTTTCGTCGTATATGGCGACGCGGGATTCGTAGCTGCTGCGCAGCGGCGCGGACGCGAGGTTCGCGCGGTCGAAGCGCTGGTCTATCGGGACGGACTTGTCAACGTTGCTGTAAACGCCGACGCGGACGCTGATATGCGCGCCGTGGATGAGCGTTTCGAGCGCCGCGGTAACGCCTCCGACAAGGTCTTCATAGCTTTCGCGGTGCGGCAGGTAGAGATAGAAGGCGTCCGCCTCTCCCCTGCACGCGTATCCGGCGGCTTCGACAGCGGCGCCGCGCAGGTAGTCCGCGACGGTGCGGAGCACCTCGTTGCCGCCGGCTCTGCCGCGCAGCTCGTTGACGAGGTGGAAGCGGTTGATATTCACGACCGCGGCGTCCATGGGCTTGTCCGGAGCGTAGCGGTCGGCACGGTTGCTGTATTCGTAGAAGTATTCCTTGATATAAAGTCCGGTGAGTGCGTCGGTCTCGGTCGCGTTTATGATGCTCGCGTCCTCGGCGAGCTCGATGGAGCGCCTGACGCGCGCCATTATGACCTCGGGCGCGTCGAAGGGCTTGTGGATAAAGTCCACAGCGCCCATCTGCAAGCTCTTGACCTCCTCCTTCTTTTCGGAGGTGGAGACGATGACGGGAATGCGGCGCAGTTCATCGTCCGCTTTCAGCAGTTCGAGCACCTGAAAACCGTCCATTTCCGGCATCAGCAGGTCGAGCAGGATAAGCGAAAGTTCCGTCCTGCGTTCGCAGACGGTATCCCATGCTTCTTTTCCGTTTTCGGCAAAGACGATATCGTAATCATTGCCGAGCATATAGCCGAGCAGATTGCGGTTTATCGGTTCGTCGTCAACGACGAGCACGGTGCGGCGCACGCCGTTCAGGCGGGCGTTTTCTCTTTCGGCAAGACTCATTATCTCACTCCCCGTATTGCAGCAAGTATTTACAAATAATATGATAACATATACGCCCGCCGATTGCAACCTTTAATTTGTTGCGGCGAAAGCTTAAAAAAGAGTTATAATAATCAAACCGCTATATGTGGAGGAGGAAACATATCATGAAAAAACTAAATATCACCGAAGATCTTCTCAACAAATTCGCCTCGGAACTTGAAAACCAGGAAAAGAGCGCCGCGACGCGCACGAAATACATGCGTGACGCGCGGCGCTTCGCGGAGTGGACCGGCGAAAGCGGCGTCGATAAGGCGCTGATGCTGGAGTATAAAGCGGAGCTCGGCTGCGAATACTCGCCGAGAAGCGCGAACTCCATGCTCGCTTCCCTCAACTCGCTGTTCCGCTTCGCCGGACGGGACGACCTTCGCGTCAAGCAGTTCCGCCTGCAGCGCGAGGCGTACTGCTCGGAAAACTCCGAGCTGACGCGCGAGGAATACGCGCGCCTCGTCGCCGTCGCCGAGCGGCGCGACGAGCGCTGCGCGCTGATGCTCCAGACGATATGCTGCACGGGGATACGCATAAGCGAGCTGCGCTACATCACCGTCGAAGCCGCGAGGCGCGGCGAGACGACCGTTTCCTGCAAGGGCAAGACGCGCAAGATCTTCATCGTTTCCGCGCTGCGGGACAAGCTGCTGCGCTTCGCGGCAAAGCAGGGAACGAAATACGGTCCCGTCTTCATAACCCAGAACGGTCTGCCCATCGACCGCAGTAACGTCTGGCGAAGAATGAAACGGTTATGCAAAGAAGCGTGCGTTCCGCCGCAGAAGGTCTTTCCGCACAATCTGCGGCACCTTTTCGCCCGCGTCTTTTACGAAAACGAGCGCGACATCGCCGCCCTCGCCGACATACTCGGACACTCGAGCGTCAATACGACGCGCATCTACATAATCACGACCGGCATCGAACACAAACGCAAAATGGAGAACATGAACCTGATTACCTGACGCGCCGCAATAATAATGAAAGCCCTGCTCGCGCAGGGCTTTCAACTTATTAAAGCATATCCCGCCGTTCCCGCGTCAGAACGAAACGCGGGCCTTCCTCTCCGACGGCGCCGCTCGCAACGAAGCCGCACTTTTCGAGCACCTTCCGGGAAACGGCGTTGTCCGGCTCGGTCTCGGCCTCCACCGCCGCCACCTCCGGGTGCGTGAAAGCCCACTCAGACGCCGCTTTCACCGCCTCGGTCGCGTAACCGCGGCGGCGATGCTCTTCCAGAATGCCGTAGCCGAGCTCGGCGGAGCCGTCTTCGCCGAGCCCCTTGAAGCAGAGGTCGCCGACGCGCGTTCCGTCCTTCAGCTCGATGAGCCACATCGCGTACCACTCGTACCGCTCCGGCTTTTCAAGGCAGCCGGCGAGCATTTCCGAATACGCTTTTTTCAGCTCCGCGTCGGTTTCGGCGCAGACGAACGCCTCCATCTGTTCGACGGAGGCGGGGTATATTCTCAAACGGTTTGTTTCTATCATCTCTCACATTACGCCGCGGTCGACGCCGTTGTCGTCGTAATACTTGCGCTTGCTCAGATACATTCTGTGGTCGGCTTCGACGACGATGCGCTCGATGTCGTCCGATTCCTTCGCGGTGCATATGCCGCTGGAAATCGAGAACCCGTTTATATACTTCCCTTTCCAGCCGGAAGCGAGCGCCGACAGACGATCGAGAGAGCGCTCCGCTCCGCTCGCGGGGCCGTTGACGACGACGCAGAACTCGTCGCCGCCGATGCGGTAAACGTCGCCGACGTGCTCGAAGGCGGAGGCGAGACACTCGGACGCGGCGACGATAAGTTCGTCGCCCGCTTCGTGACCGTAGGTGTCGTTCGTCGCTTTCAGTCCGTTTATATCGACCATGACGACGCAGAGATCTTCCGGCACTCCTTCATAAAGGCCGTCGATGACTTCGGCGTAAGCGCGGCGGTTTTTCAACCCCGTCATCTGATCGTAGTAGGCGTATTTTCTCTGCAGGTCGGCGAGCTCTTTCGCGGAATCGGCGAAAAGGTAACGCTCGAAACGCGCCTTGTTGATGATATGTCCGACGAGTATGCCCGCTATCGAGAAGATAATCAGGTTCTGCAATCCGTTCTCAAACGGGTCGGCGGCGACGCGGTTATATGCCAGCAGCGCGTAGGAGCCGACAGTCAGCATCTGAACGATCACCGTCGATATCGTGCGGTCGATGAAGCCGGACGGAATGATTATCGCCGCGGCTATCATCGTCACGGTGCGCGCGTCCGGCTGGCAGAGCGCGATGCCTATGCCCGTGCCGAGGAAGGACGCCTCGAAAAGATACATGGCGGGCAGACCCAGCCACTTCACGTTCTTGACGACGAGCAGCGCCAGCAGGAACGTGACGACCTCGACGCAGAACGCGACTATGTATACGTTGCGGCAGAGCGCGAACGACGCGGTCCTGAACGACAGCAGGATAGATATCAACCAGAATAATCCCGCAGTCACCGACCAGGCGACGACAGCTTTTCTGTTCGCTTCCGAGACCTGCCCGCGAATATGCTCATACTGCTCTTTGGTCAAACCGCCGTATAACAGTTCGTTTTTTATTTTTTCTTTCATTAATTAGCTTCCTCTCACCCGTTTGACGCGTAACGACAGAGATGTGAATAAACGGTTTTTTATTTTTTATTTCGGCCTTCGCCTCGTCAGGCGTGCATTCTGTATTCTTTATCCTCGTCGATCATCTTCAGCATTATATCGGCGAAGACGGGGTCGAACTGCGCGCCCTTGCCCTTTTCGATCTCGCCGCGGACAACGTCCTGCGGGAGCGCGGTGCGGTAGCTTCTCTCGCTCGTCATCGCGTCGTAGGCGTCGGCGACGGCGATTATCCTCGCCTCCTCGTAGATGTTCTCGCCGACGAGGCCGTCCGGATAACCCCTGCCGTCATAGCGCTCGTGATGCCAGCGCACGCCGTCGGACAGCTTGCGCATTTCCGAAGACCTGGAAAGCATCTGCGCGCCTATCTCCGAATGGGTTTTGATTATGTCGTATTCCTCCGGCGTAAGCTTGCCGGGCTTGTTGATGACGGAGTCGGGAATGCCTATCTTGCCGACGTCGTGGAGCAGCCCTATCATGTGGAGTTCGTTCTGCTTCTTCTTGGAGTAGCCGTAGCGCCTGCTTATTTCCACGGCGTAGTCGGCGACGCGGCCGGAATGACCGTTGGTGTAGGCGTCCTTGGCGTCTATCGCGGCGGCTAGCGCCTCGACGACCTGGCGCATATGCGTGAACTCCTCCTGCTTCCTGTTCGAGCGGAAGAGTATCAGCAGCAGTATCAGAACGACGGAAAGCGATATGGCTATCGTGAATATGACCGTCTGGCGAAGCTGACTGAAAACGGAGGTCGCGTTGTATATCGAAATACATGTCCAGTCGTTCGATACGGAAACGGCGTAGACGACGTAGTCCTTGCCGTCGTATTCGAATGAAAAGTAATTATCGCCCTCCGAGGCGCGCAGCTTGTTGACGAGCGCGCTGCCGAAGGTGTCGTTTTCCGTGAAATAATTCTTTCCGACCTCGGACTTATCCGAATGCGCGATGACCTGATACTTCTGGTCGAGCACGATCTCGGTCTCAAGCTCACCTTCCTCGGCGATCTGCTCGGTTATTGTCTGCATGCTGTCCATCGAGAAGTCCATCGCGGCGACGCTCTTTCCGTCGCAGAGGGTCTTGGAGAAGGTAATCAGCACGGTGTTCGTCTGCGCGTCGACGTACGGGTCGACGACGGCGACGCGGCCTACGCTCGCTCTCGCGCCGGTATACCACGGGCGCTCGGTCGGGACGTAGTCGTCGTCCGGCACCCACTCGGTGCCGTCAAGATACTCGCCGCGTATGTAACCGTAGATGCCGGTGGAGTTCTCCGAAGTCGTGTTCACGAGGGCGGAGGACTGGTTGATGAGGAAGTCCTTTATCTCCTCCTGCGATTTTCCGGAACGTATCATACTGTCGAGCGTGTAGCAGACGAGTTTGATTGTGTCTATACCCTTGGAAAGATATTTGTTTATCTGTTCGGCGGAGGTGACGGAACTCAGCTCGCCGTTTTTGATTATCTTCTGCTTCGTTTCCGAATAAAGCATGGAGTAATACGTTATCAACACGCCCACGAAAAACACGACGACAAGGGCGGAGATAAGTATATTACGCCACGCGTTTTTGTTTTTTTGCTTCTTTTCCGTCATTTAACGTTCTCCTTGTAATACTTTCGCGTTATAACGGGGTCCGACGTTTATTTCACCGTCGTTATATCGCTGCCGAACCATTTTTTCGATATCGTGCCGAGCGTTCCGTCGGCTTTCATTTCCGTCATTATCTCCTGCACTCTGTCGCGGAGTTTGATATCGCCCTTACGGAAGCCGACGGCGTATTCCTCCTCGTCCAAACTGTCGGGGAGAATGAAATACTGAACGTCTTTCGAGAGTATGTAATAATACGCGGCGACCGAGTCGACGAAGGCAACGTCGACCTCGCCCAGATCCAACTTCTCGAAAAGGTCCAGGACGGTGTCGTAACTGACGGGCGTTGTTTCGGAATAGTATTCGGATTCCTTAAACACGTCCTCGGCGGTCGAGCCGGACTGGAAGCCGATTCTCATTCCCTTGAGGTTGCCGACGCTCATGATTTCGCTGTCGCCCGGAACGAGGAAAATCAGCTCGTTCTTCATATACGGCTCCGAAAGCGTCATCGCTTCCGCGCGGGCGGGAGTTACGGAGAAGCCGTTCCAGATGCAGTCGATCCTGCCTTCGTTGAGGTCGTCCTCTTTTTCGTCCCAGTCAATAGTCTGAGTAACGAGCTCCACGCCGAGACGGGCGCAGACCTCGCGCGCGACGTCGATATCGAAGCCGACGATCCCGCCGTTTTCATCCCTGAAGCCCATCGGCGGGAAGCTGTCGTCGAGTCCGAGGACGAGCTTGCCGGCGTCGAGCACTTTCTGCAGGGACTCGTCCGAACCGCTGCCGCTTTCGCCTCCGCAGCCCGCGAGCGCAAAAACGAACAAAGCCGCGAGCAGTCCCGCAAGCAGTTTTTTTAACGTTGTCTTTTTCATGGCTGTCTCCTTCCGGCGCAAAGCGGCGTCGCGAACCGTAACGGTCGCCTTAATTTCCATGGTCGGAGTGGGGAGACTCGAACTCCCGGCATCCAGCTCCCAAAGCTGGCGCGCTACCAACTGCGCTACACCCCGATACGTGCCCGCACTTATGTGCGGGCGCAAAATGAATATTGAAGACTTAATATTTAATAATGAATAACCGTGCGCAAATCGCGAGCGATTTGAATGTATTGCCGCGGACGGCACAACCCCTCCGGCGCTTCGCGCCGCCTCCCCTTGCACAGGGGCGGCTTCCCTCATGAGTGCTTACTGAAGACTCGTTTTGTCCGCCAGCTTCGCGGCGACGCGGAGTATCTTCAGCGCGTCCGCGACGGTGATTTCGCCGTCACCGTCGACGTCGCCGACGGCGACCGCTTCGGGCGTTTCCTCGGCGAGCTTCGCCGCGATGCGGAGGGCGCGGAGCGCGTCCGCGACGGTGATCTCGCCGTCGCCGTCCATATCGCCCTTCTTGACGGGCGGGGCGGACTGCTCGATCGTGAACGCCACGACGGTCTCCTTGTCGCCGTTGACGACGCGGAGCGTATAATCGCCGGGCTCGGAAACGAACGCGCCGCTGCCGATTTCTTCGCCGTTCAGCGTCGCTTCGCCGACGTCCCAGGTCAGCGTGACGCCTTCGTTATAGACGCCGCCGTTCTCGACGCCGGAAACGACCGGCGTATCGTACTCTTCCTTTATCGTGAAGCTTATCTCGACGTCCGTTCTGCCGTCGCTGAAGAAGAAGAAATGTTCGCCCGGCGCGGTTATCGGAGTCCACTCCTCATAGGGTTCGCCGTCGAGCGTTGCTGACACGACGATCGTCGAATCCCAGTTTATCGCGCAGCCGTCCGGATGCTCGGTGAGGACTACCACTTCGCCGTCCTCCACGCCGTAGACAGCGGGCTCTTCATACGGATCGAGGTCGCGGAAGGTGATGTTGTTCGCGACCGCGTAATCGTAAGCGGCGGACGGCCAGACACCCCAGATCTCCAAATCCTCGGGAGCGTTATAGAAAATATAATCGCCGAAGTTTTCGGTCGGGCCGCTTATGGTCACCCTCCGGAGCGACGTGCACTCGGAGAAGGCGCCGTAGCCGATCGTTTCGAGCGGCCACGGGAGGTATGCGTCGGTCAGAGAGCCGCACTGATAGAAGGCGTAATCGCCGATTTCATGCTCCTGGCCGCCGAACTCGACTTCTTTGAGCGACGCGCAGCCGCGGAAGGCGCCGTAGCCGACCGTTTCGAGCGTTCTCGGCAGGATGACCTTGCCTATCTGCATGTAGTTTTCGGGGTCCTCGCCGACCGAGCGGTCGCGGAAGGCGTATTTGCCTATCGAGAGGACTTCCACGCCGTATATCTGCTCGGGGACCTCGACGAGGTAGGTATCTTCGTCATATTTCTCGAAAAGCGGCTCATCGTTTTCGTTTTTGAAGTTGTAGCCGGTGATCTCGATGCCGCCTTCGGGCAGGTAGGAATACTTGAAGCGTCCGTCTTCGGATTCGTACTCCTCGTTGACGTCGATATCGAAGAAGAACAGCAGCGCCGTCAGCTCGGCGTCGTTGCCGAGGGGCGAGCCGCAGTAACCGAGGAACTCGTCCTCGATATCCACGCGGTAGATGCTGCTTCTGTCCATGCCGCACTGCGCCCAGTAGAGCGTGTTGTTACTGAGGTCGAACGCCATCGACTGCAGGTAGTACGCTTCGCCGCCGATGTCGAAAAGTTTGGTGACGTAGGCGCCGTTTTCGTCCGCGCCGGTGAGCATCCAGAGCGCGGCGTTATCGCCGCCGCTGATCGCGTAGTAGAGTCCGTCGGCGTTGCACGCGATCGTCATCAGGAGCGGCGAAACTTCGGTGTTTTCGGCGTCAAAGATCGGAATGACCTGACCCACCGTGCCGTCTTTGTTAACGACGGCAACGTAGCGCGCGTTAGCGTCGTCGGCGACCAGGACAACCATATCGCGTCCCCAATAGCTGTAAGTCATATCGAGCACGCAGTAATCCGCGATGACGGGCTCGGCGCTCCAGACCATGTTGGAGTAGCGGAGCGCGCCCTCGGGGAGCTCCTCGTCCATATCAACGGTGAAGAAGTATCCGTCCTCGGAGTAGCCGTAGACCGTGCCGGCGAGGTAGACCGCCGCGGCGACGGGCTTTTCGGGCACGAAGTAACGCTTGGGCTCCGCGTAACCGTTGTTGTCGAAGCCGACCCAGCCGGTCTCGCCCGCGGCGTTATCGGAAAGGAACGCATCCACCCAGAAGGCCTCGTGAGAGGGCTGCCATACGCGGAAGCTGACGGTTACGACGCTGAATCCGTCGGTGACGGTCAGAACGTAATCGCCGGGCTCGGTTATCTTCGAGCCCTCCTCGTAGGGCTCGCCGTTCAGCGTCGCGGTCGCGGAGTCTCCGCTCCATACCGCGCTGACGCCCTCGGGGTAATCGTCGAGGGAGTATTCGGCGCCGTCCTCGACGCCGACGATCTCGGGCGCAGCCGGCGGTTCGCCGTAGCATATATCGTCAAAGCCCTTTCCAGCGGTGTTGCCGGTAATCATTTCTTCGCTGAGTTCGTGTTCAACGCCGGTGGCGATGTAGGCGCCGCCGCCGTAGATGCCGGCGGTGTTGCCGCTGACGGAGCCGCCGAGAAGCGTGACTTCGCCTTCCTCGGCGTAGATGCCGCCGCCGAAACGCGAGGTGGCGTTCGACGCGATCGTGCCGCCGCTCATGACGAAGGCGCCCTTCTTCACGTAGACGCCGGCGCCGGAAACGGTACTGCTGTTTCCGGTTATGCTCGCTTTATCGAGGTAGCACGTTCCGCCGTCAACGAGCACGGCGGGCGCGGCGGCGGAGGAATTGCCCACGGTCAGCAAAGTTCCGGACGCGGCGGTATCGCCGAGGCGGAGGATTCCGCCGCCGGAAACGCGAATGAGTACGCCTTTGTAACCGGAAGCGCGGGTGATTTCGGCTCCTTCGCCGAGCGCAACGATGTTGACTTCTTTATCGAAAACGCGCAGTTCCTCGGACGCTGCCGCCTTGCCGCTTACGTAAAGCTTGACGGTGCCGCCGGGGGGCACGTTCTTGTATATGAGCTGATACGCCGCTTTCAGCGTGCGGAGCGCCGCGGAAGCGGTGTTGCCTTTGTTCGTGTCTTTGCCGGTGGCGGCGTTGACGTAGTATTCTATGTCGGCGGCGAAGGGGGTAACCGTCAGCGCGCAGACGGAGGTGAAGCCGCCTTCTTCCGTCGTCACGGTGATGTTCGCGGTGCCGGCGGAAATGCCGGTGACGGTCCCGTCCTCGGAAACGACGGCGACGGTCTCGTTATCGCTTTCCCAGCTGACCGCCTTGTTGGTGGCGTTGGTCGGTCTCGCGGCGACCGCGAGCTTCAGCGACTTGCCGGTCGCGATGGTCGTGTTTTTCACTATCATGACGCCGGTCATCGCAACGTATCCGCCTACGGCAACGCCGGAAAGGAAGCCGCGGTCGGAACCGAAATTATTGAGGGTGTCCTTGCGGTAGACCCAGCGGAAGACGTATTCGCCGTCCTCCTGCGCGGTATAGAACCCGGCGGTACCGGGATCGACTTCGCCGCTGATGGACGCGTATTCCTCGCCGTTGACCTCAAAGACGAGGAAGTCGTGGTCCTTCTCGCTGCTGACGCCCCAGTTGAAGCGGAGCGTTTCGCCCGCGGCGAGCGCTTTGCGGAGGGTTATCGCGGATTCGGAAGCGCTCTTGCCCGCGTTGCCGCTCACGGCGGCGCCGCTGCCGTTATTCGTCCACGGCTCGGCGGCGTCGTTTTCAAAGTTCAGTCCCGCGGCTTCGGCGTCGAGGAGCGAATCAAGGTTGTTCGCGTCCGGCGAAACGGACACGACGTGCACTTCGTCGAGGTATCCCTTGTCGTCATAAACGCCGTACGCCTCGTCCTTGACGTAGGTCCAGGCGAGCGTGTGCTCGCCCGCGGGCACGGCAAACGTGCGGGTTTCGGGCCCGAAGGAACCGCTGATACGCGCGATCTCTTCGCCGTCTATGCTGAAAGCGAGATAGTCCCACTTCTGCTGGCAGGACGCCCTCCAGGTGAAGCAGATGCCTTCGCCCTCGGCAAAGGTCAGCGTCGTGCTGACGGTCGAAGACGACGAATCGACGCCCGCATTTCCGGAAGACGCGCCGTATTTTCCGATGGAAATCGAGTCATATGCCCACGGATGCTCCGCGTCGTTTTCAAAGACGATCGTGCCGCCGGTCACGTTGATATAGCGGTCGATGGCGTCGTCTGCGGACGCAATAAGCCCGACTCCCGCAAACAGGGACAGGCACATCGCGAAAGCAAGGACTACAGAAATCAGCTTCTTCATTTTCGTTTCCTCCTTTTATTCGGCGTTTTCGCCGGAAGCGGCGTCCGCAACGAGCCGGTCAAGCTCGTCGCGCGGGCCGTATATTATCCTGCCGTTGATAAGCGCTTTATCAAGGGCGGTCAGTTCTTTTTTCACGTCCTCCGCGGTAAGCTCAAAATGCCTCGCGGAGTCCGAATACGCTTGTATTATCGGCTCGACGGCCGGGGGCTCGTCGATGGCGCCCTGCATCATCTTGACGCCGGCGGTGAAGGCGGCTAAAAGCCCGTTGAGGTCCGCGTCCGCCGCGGTATCGAAGGGATACGTGTTTATCGCGGTTACTCCGTCGGCTTCCAGCTTGCTGATGAGCATAACCGGACAGACGACGTCCGCGCTTATGTCGAAGGCGTTGAAGGTTATGCCTGCGCGGGCGTCCTGCGCTCCGCAGCAGTACACGGCGTCGATCGCCACGTAGAGTTTCACGCCCGCGGACTGCGCGGCGGCGTGAAGCGCCGCGACGTTTTGTCTTACCGCGCCGGCGCGGGGCAGCTCGGCGGCTTCTTCGTCCGGGAACACGACGTCGCCGTAGTCCCCGTCGTACTCCGTCGGGAAGCGGATATTATCGAACAGCACGCCCTTGACGCCGCCTTCGGCGAGTTCAGCGATTATTTCCGCCGCGTAGTCGACCGCGTCGGAATTGAAGGGGCTGCGCCAGGAATGTCCGTTTTTATCCTGCCAGATGACGTTGGTCTTTTCCGCGCGGGTAACGGTCCTCTCGTTGCCGTCCTCGTCCGTTTCGGTCTCGGTCACCTCGCGGGATTCGACGGCGCAGTGTTTCAGATCCGTCGCGGCGAGGTCGTCGACGTAGAGCGATACGCGCGCAATCACGCCTATGCCGGCGTTCGCGAACTTCACGAGGATGCGGTCGAGATCCGGCGCGTTTTCCGGGACGGCGCCCAGCTTACGCGCGGTCTGTATGCCGGTGTTATAGGCGAAAACGCCGCTTTCCGGCTTAAGATCGAGGACCGCTTCGGTTATGCCCTTGCGCTTGAGCACCGAAATCAGCTCGTCGACGGCGTAGGAGTCGGTGAAGTCTCCGCCGCACCAGAACGCCTGCGTCAGCTCGGAGTTGATCTCGTCGCGGCG
The DNA here is from genome assembly GCA_017616855.1 of Clostridia bacterium. Lineage (GTDB taxonomy): Bacteria > Bacillota > Clostridia > Oscillospirales > RGIG8002 > RGIG8002. The sequence continues at coordinate 38,264 of JAFZXI010000033.1, forward strand.
TGTGGTTATCGGCGGTATGCCTTCGCTGGCGAGCTCGCCGGTGCGCTCCTTCGTCTTGACGGCGACGGAGAAGATAAGGTGCGTTAGCAGCATGCCGACGAAAAGCCAAAGCGCAGTCCAGCCCGCGATGCGCAGTCCGCGCTTCACGCGGCGGGTGTCCCTGACCTTTTTCGATCCGCCTTTGTAGTTGTAGGTGTTACGGTATGCCATATTGCTCCCTTGGGCTCGGCTTGCGCCGAGCATGATTTGAGATCCCGGCTCGGCTTGCGCCGAGCATGATTTGCAAGCGCGGGGCGCTTGCATGATTTGAACGCTCCGCGTTCATGATTTGGCTTCGCCGTGATTTGTCGCGCAATGCGCGACATGATCGTTCAAATCGCCGCAGGCAATTTGTTCCTTCATGCACCGAAGGTGCAAATCATGCGCCGCAGGCGCAAATCATGGCGGCGCAGCCGTCAATTCATGCGGCGAAGCCGCAATTCACGCAAACGCGCAACGCGCGTTTGCTTACGCTCTCATAAGTACCTTTTTCGGGCACTTTTCGACGCACTTGCCGCAGCCGGTGCACTTGGACCGGTCTATAACCGCGAGGTTGTCGATAACGTGTATCGCGTCGTGCTCGCAGGCCTTTTCGCAGATGCGGCAGCCGATGCAGCCGCGGTCGCAGAGCTCGCGGACGCGCTTGCCGGCATCGTGCGAGGAGCAGCCGACGAAGACGCTGTCCTTCGGCTGTATCTTTATCAGGCGCTTGGGGCACGCTCTGGCGCAGGCGCCGCAGGCGGTGCACTTTTCGTCGTTGACGACGGCGACGCCGTTTACGACCTCTATCGCGTCGAACTTGCAGGACTGCACGCAGGTGCCCAGGCCGATGCAGGCGTAGGGGCAGAGCTTATCGCCGCCGAGCTTCGCGACGGAGAGGCAGTCGAGCGCGCCCTTGAACTCCTGGCGCTGCTTCGCGGAGGTGCCGTGGCAGGCGACGCAGGAGGCGTGCGGCTTGTATTCGCCGCCGCTGACGCCCATTATTTCGTGGATCTTATCGTGCGCTTCCTCGTTGCAGACCTTGCAGCCGTCGCAGGAAGCGTCGCCTTTGACTACCGCTTCCGCGAAGGCGCCGCAGCCGGAGAAACCGCAGCCGCCGCAGTTCGCGCCGGGCAGGTGCCCGAGAATGCGGTCGATGCGCTCGTCCTTCTGGACCTTCCAAAACTTCGCGGCGATGCCGAGCATCAGCCCGAAAAACGCGCCTATCGCGCCGACGACGGCGAAAGGAATAAGCAAACTCTTTATCATTTCTTATCCCTCCTTACAGCGAAAGCCCGCTGAAGCCCATGAAGGCGAGCGAGACCAGCGCCGCCGCGATAAGCGTAGACGGCAGGCCCTTGAACGCCTTGGGCACGTTGCTCATCTCGATACGCTCGCGTATCGTCGAGAAGATGACGAGCACGAGCATGAAGCCGAGCGCCACCGAGAAGCCGAAAACGACGCTCTCGATGAAGTTATACTCTCTCTGCACGGCGAGCAGGGCTGAGCCGAGCACCGCGCAGTTCGTCGTTATCAGCGGCAGGTAGATGCCGAGCGCTTCGTAAAGCGCCGGAATGAACTTCGCGAGCGCGAGCTCGACGAGCTGCACCATCGCCGCGATGACGAGAATGAAGGCGATTGTTTTCAGATACTCCAGGTTCAGCGGCTTGAGCAGGTAGGTGTTGACCGCGTAGGTCACCGCCGAAGACATCGTTATCGTGAAGATGACCGCGCAGCCCATACCGAAGGCGGTCTTCGTGTTCTTGGAAACGCCGAGGAACGGGCACATGCCCATGAAGCGCACCAGAACGTAGTTTTCTATAAGTACGGCGCCGAGAATGATGGGAATAAGTTTAGTCATTTTCGCCCGCCTCCTTTTCAGCGTCACGACGTTTGTCGATATCGACTATCGCCTCCGACATGAAGGACGGGGGCTCTATCGGTTCCTCTTCCGTTTGCGGCGCGTCCTCCGCCTGCGGCTCGGACTTGCGCCTGCGCGAGAAGAAGGACTTGCGCTCCTTCTTTCCGCGGGCGGCTTCCTTCTCCTCGAGGTAGGCGCGTCTGCGCGCGGCTCTTTCCTCGGCGGAGGGCTCTTCGGCGGCGAAGGCGCCGGTCACGTCTTCGGCTGCGGGAGCTTCCTCAACGGCGGAGAAAACGAGCTGTTCGGCGGCGAGTTTTTCCGGCGCGGCTTCGGGAGCTGGTTTGGGTGCAGGTTCGGGCGCGGACTCGGGTTCGTCATTCCGAGGAGGCAACGCCGACGGGGAATCCCCCGCCTCTTCCGCCGCTTCCGCCGTTTCCGGCTCTTCCGCCGCTTCCGCGGCGGGGAGGGGATCCTTCGGCTCGGCGGCTTTCGCCGTCTCGCTCAGGATAACGGGTTCGGGCGCGGGCGCTTCGACCGCAGGAACTTTTTCCTCGACCGGCGCTTCGGGCGCGGGGGCCTCCGGCTCCGCGGCGGGAGTCAGCTCCTTCGCCGTTTCGGCCTGCAGGATCGATTCCTCTATAGTCGGCTTGAGGGGCGAAGGTTCGGGCTTCGGCTCCTCTTTCTTTTCTTCTTTCTTTTCCGCTTTCTTCGCGGGTTTCTCCTCAGCGGGAGCGCCCTCGCCGTCGCTGCCGGCGGCAAGACGCAGCGCGCGCTCTTTGCGGCGGTTGGCTACCCAGGCGCAGAACGCCATGACGAAGCCGAGCACCAGCAGACCGCCGGGCGCGAGGGTGAATATCATTATCGGCGGGATCGTCTTGAAGTCATAACCGAGCAGGGCGCCCGTTCCGAGCACCTCGCGGATCGCCGAAACGATACATATCGCGACCGTGAAGCCGATGCCGCTCGCTATGCCGTCGACCACCGACGGGAGCGGCTTGTTGCGGCTCGCGAACGCTTCCGCTCTCGCGAGGATTATGCAGTTGACGACTATCAGCGGGATATACACGCCCAAGCTTTCGGAAAGCGAGGGCAGGTACGCCTTCATCACCATTTCGACCATGGTGACGAAGCCAGCGATTATTACTATGAACGAAGCTATCCTTATGCGCTTGTCGATGACCTTGCGCAGCAGGGAGATGAAAAGGTTCGAGAATATCAGCACCACCGTGACCGCGACGCCCATTCCCAGACCGTTCATCAAACGGGTGGAAACCGCGAGCGTCGGGCACATGCCGAGCACCTGCACGAGCACGGGGTTCTGCGTTATGATGCCGTCCTTAAGGATCTTGCCGTAGCTGTTTTTCTTCATACCGCTCCCCCCTTATTCACCAGTAAACAGCTCGGACAGCAGGGCGTACGCCTTGTTGACCGCGCTGACCGCCGCCTTGGAGGAGATGCTTGCTCCGCTTATGGCGACGATTTCGTTTTTGGAAGCCGACGCGTTCTTGACGAACTTGAAGGGGCCCGTCTTGCCGGTGAACTGATCGAAGAAGCCCTCGCCGGTGATACGGGTGCCGACGCCGCTCGTTTCGGACATCGAGATGACGCCCATGCCGTTGACTTCGCCGAGCGTGTTGAAGCAGACGAGCATCTTTATCTCGCCGCCGTAGCCGTTTTCGGAAACCGTCACGGCGTAACCGAGCGCGGCGCCGTGCTCGGAGTCGCCGGAAACGAGATGCGTATCGGGCGCGTCGACGAGCTCGCCGCCGGAATCTTCGGCGGAGGCGTCGCCTTCGCCGCCTTCTTCGGTGCCGTCCGTTTCGGTGCCGTCCGCCTCGGGCGCTTCCGCGGCGGCGGGCTTGTATGCGATGAAGTATTCGGTGCCGTCTTCGAGCGCGGCTTTTTCAAAGACCGCGTCGTAATCGTAGAACTGGCGTATCGTCTCCAGCTCCGCTTCGCCCTCGAGCTGAGCGATGCGGTCCTTCGTCAGCGCGTTGACGCCGCCGAGCATAAGCGAGACGACTGCCGCGATGATGAAGAGCGAGAGGCAGAGACGGAGGATGTCGCTTTTCAGTATCTTCACTGCGCCTTCGCCCCCTTTCGGACGAACTTCGCCCTGATTTTCGCCCATCTGTCGCGAAGGACTACCGGCGCGGTGGCGCGGTCGATGAGCCAGGTGAAGCAGTTCATGACGAGTATCGCGAAGCAGACCGCTTCCGGACCGCTCCCCTTATACCGCATGAACATCGTCAGCACGCCGCACCCGACGCCGAAGATTATCTTTCCGACCGGGTGGACGGGCGACGAGGAATAGTCGGTCGCCATGTATATCGCGCCGAGGAGCACGCCGCCGGACATTATTTCGGTCAGCAGGTACTCGCCCGTCGCCATGTAGCTTACTCTGGGGAATATCAGCGCGATCAGCGCGACGGTGCCTATGTACGCCGCCGGGATATGCCAGGTTATGACGCGCGTTACGAGCAGGAGCAGGCCGCCGGCGATAAGTATGACCGCCGCGGTCTCGCCGATGCTGCCTCCGCGCTCGCCGATGAAGAGCTGGAGCAGGTCCTCCGCCGGCTGCTCGCCCGCCTTGAGCGAAGCGAGCGGAGTCGCGGAACTGATAAGATCGGGCATCGACTTAAAGAGCGGGAGCTGCGTATGCACCGCCGGCCAGGTCGAGAAGGACGCCGGCCAGGAAAGCATCATGAACGCTCTCGCCGCAAGGGCGGGATTCATGAAGTTTCTGCCGATGCCGCCGAAGACCTGCTTGACGGCGACTATCGCGAAGACTCCGCCGACCACCGGCATCCATACCGGCAGCGACGGCGGCAGCGTGCACGCGAGGAGCACGCCCGTCACGACGGCGGAAAGGTCGCCTATCGTGCACTTTTTCATCGTCAGCCGCTCGTAAAGCCACTCGCTGATGACGCAGGTGAGCACGCTTATCGCCGTCAGCACGACGACGCGCGCTCCGTAATAGTAGGTCGAAAGCGCGATGACGCAGAGCAGCGGGAGCAGGACGCAGCCCATGGTGCGCGCGGTGTTCTCGTGCTCGCGGATATGCGGCGGAAGGGTAACGGTCAGGAGCTTTTCCGGCATCGTGACCTTGTTTTCATCGTTGATCATTTCGCCTCCGCCTCCTTTTCCTTCGCTTTCGCGGCTTTTTCTTTCGCTTCCGCTTCGGCGATGGCGACCCTCGCCTTGCCTGCGCGGATACGCGCGATAAGCGGCACCCTGCCCGTGCAGACGTAGGCGCAGCAGCCGCATTCTATGCAGTCTTTGACGTGGTAGCGCGTGAGCGCGGCGGTGTTGTTCACTTCGCCGTAGGCGGCGAAGAGGAAGGGACTTAGTCCCATCGGGCAGACGCCGACGCATTTCCCGCAGCGGATGCAGGCGCCGTCGTATTCGCCCTTGACTTCCTCCGCGGTGAAGGTGATGAGACCGGTGGTCGTCTTGGTGACCGGCGTTTCGAGCGTGCTGAGCGCCGCGCCCGTCATCGGGCCGCCGCTTATGACCTTGGCGGGATCCTCGCAGAAGCCGCCGCAGGCGGCGGCGAGCACCGCGAAGGGCGTTCCGACGCGCGCCTCGAAGTTCTCCGGCGACTTTATGCAGCTGCCGGCGACCGTCACGGTCGTCGTGACGAGAGGCATGTTGTGGCGGCAGGCGTTATAGACCGCGGCGCAGGAGGAGACGTTGAATATAGCGGCTCCGACGTCGGCGGGGAGCTTGCCGCTCGGCACCTTCGCGTTCATAATCGCTTTTATAAGCTGTTTTTCGCCGCCCTGCGGGTACTTGACCGGCAGCTGAACGACGGTGACCTTCGCGCCGAGCGAAGCGACGGCCGCTTCGATGCATTTTATCGCGGCGGGCTTGTTCTTTTCGATAGCGATGACGGTCACGCGCGCGTTCACCGCGCGGGAAAGCAGGACGACGCCGCGCACGACGTCCTCCGAATGCTCGACCATCACGCGGTCGTCGCAGGAAAGATACGGCTCGCATTCCGCGCCGTTGGCGATGCAGAACTCGATCGTCTTGCCGCGGCAGGAGGAAATCTTCACCGCCGTCGGGAAGCCGGCGCCGCCCATGCCGACGATGCCTGCGTTGCGCACCGCTTCGGTAATCTCGTCCGGCGTCATCGCGTCGACGTCGCGTCCTTCGCGGTCGATCGAGGGATCGAGCTCGTCGCGTCCGTCGTTGGCGATGACTGCGCACTTGCAGAAGCCGCCGGACTGGTGCGGGATCATCTCGAAGCCCGTGACCGTGCCGGACACGGGGGAATGTATCCTCGCGCCGAGCTTGCCCTCCGGCACTTCTCCGATGAGCTGGCCGAGCTTGACGTAATCCCCGACGTTGACGACGGGAACGCAGGGCGCGCCGATGTGCTGACTTAACGGCACCTTCAGCGTGTCGCCCGGAGCGAGCGGCACGATGGCGCGCTCGTTCTGCGGCCGCTTGTTATAGGGCGGATGCACGCCGCCCCGGAATCTGCTTAACTTGAGCAAGATCTATCACCTCTTGTTAATGTTGAGGAAAATCCACTGTAATTTACGCCTTAAGCGCCTCGACCGCGCCGGCGCGGTCTTCCGCTTTGAAGAAGGCAGTGCCCGCGACGAGCATATCGCAGCCGGCGTCGCGGAACTCGACGGCGTTCTTCACCGTCGCGCCGCCGTCGGCTTCGATTATAATATCTCTATCGCCGATGAGCGCCTTCGCTTCGGCAATCTTCTTTATGCATTCGGGGATCGCGCCCTGGCCTCCGAAACCGGGCTCGACCGTCATTATCAATATTAAATCCATATCGTCCAGATACGGCTCAAGCACGCTGACCGGCGTCTTCGGCTTGACGGAAACGCCCGCCTTCACGCCCGCGGCGCGTATGTAGCGCAGGTCGGCGGCCAGGTCCTCCGTCGCCTCGAAATGAACGGTGATAATGTCGCTGCCGGCGGCTATGAAATCGTCGAGGTAGCGGCAGGGTTTCTCGATCATAAGGTGCGTATCGAAGCAGAGACCGCTCGACTTCCTTATCGACTTTATCAGGACCTGCCCGAAGGTGATGTTCGGCACGAACGCGCCGTCCATCACGTCGAGATGGACCGCGTCGAGACCGAGCGCGCGGATATTTTCCAACTCCTCGCCCAGGCGGGCGAAATCCGCGGAAATCAGCGACGGTGCGACTCTCATTTGCGGCGCTCCTTTCGGTTTTCGCGTTCGCGGCGCGCGCGGGCGGCGGCCGAGGCAGTCACCGGCGCGGACGCGGGCGCGTAATCTGTTATCGGGCGGGAGCTTTCGGCTCCGCCTTTGATATATGGGGAGAGGGCGAGGCGCATGCCGCGCCCTTTCCGCGATGGGTCCGGACGCAAATCGCACTTCCCCTAATGATACATAGTATATTATAACAGATGGGAATAAAAATATCAAGAGGTTATTGCGCGCGCGGGCGCGTGTTTTTACTTATCAATATATTACAGTTGACACTCTATACCTCAAGTGTTATACTGTATTATGTAAAAATATCTCACCCTGCGGGTGACGGAAAGGACGTTTTATATGAAAAGACTCATCTGCGCAATTCTTTCACTTTGCATAATAGCCGCGGCGGTTCCCGCCTTCTTCGCCGGCGCGAAGAACATCGACCCCGGCACCGACGTCTCGGAGCAGCCGCTGTTCCGTATCGGCATAATGAGCGACCACCAGATGAACAACACGACCGGCGAAAACGCCGAGGCGCTCATCGCCGCGCTCAACGACTTCCACAACCGCGGAGTCGACGCCATCATCGAGGCGGGCGACATCGCCGACAGCAACCCGGAAACGATTTATACTTTCTATAAGCAGAAGTACAGCGAGATCATCGGCGACGACGTCCCGCTGATAAGCGTCCCCGGCAACCACGACGTCTGGAGCGACAACTCGCTTGATATCTACCGCAGCTTCTTCGGCGAGACGAACAAGCACGTCGTCGTCGGCGGCTACCACTTCGTCGTGATTTCCGCCAACGGCAATCTCGGCACCGCCACCAACGGCAACTACGGCGTCGCCGAAAAGAACTTCGCGCGCACCGAGCTCGCGGCCGCCGCCGCGGACACCCCCGCGGGACAGCCGATATTCGTCATCACCCACCAGCACATTTCCAACACCGTCTACGGAAGCGGCCCGAACGCCAACTGGGCGAACGACTTCCTCTGGGGCATCATAGACAACTATCCCAACGCCGTCCACTTCTCCGGACACTCCCACTTCGTGCTTGAGGACGAGCGCTCGATATGGCAGGGCGATTTCACCGCGATCGGCACCAGCTCGATGGCGTATACCGAGCTTGAGTACGGCAAAGCCAACGGCTCCGTGCCTCCGGAGGCCTCCCTCGCGAAGCAGTATCTCTATCTGACGATCTATTCCGACCGCATCGAGATCGAGCGCATCAAGGCCGCGACGGGCAAAAAGATAAAGGATAACTGGGTGCTCGACCTGCCGCTTCAGAAATCCACCTTCAAATACACCGACGCGCGCGCGAACGACCGCATCGCCCCCTGGTTCGAGGAAGGCGCTTCCGCCGAAGCGGAAATGATAGGCAACGACATCCGCGTAACCTTCGACGCCGCGAAGCATAACGACTTCGTCCACTCCTACGGGCTGAAGCTCTATAAGAACGGCTCCTCCTCGCCCATCAAAGACATTCTGCTCTTCTCCGACTTTTACAAGGGTCTGGAGAATATGGCGAAAACCGTAAGCTGGAACTTCGACGGCGTCGCGGAGGAATACGCTCTATACCGCCTCGAAATAACGCCTATCGAGTCATTCGGCAAGAAAGGAACTCCGCTCGTCTACGAATTCGCGAGCGTCAAGGCGCTGAGCGTCCAGCCGATGACGCGCGGCAAGCTCTACACCGTCGACTTCGCGACGGGAGAAGCGCGCAACGCCGTCAGCAACCTCGAAGTCAAACGCACCGGCGGCAGCGTCGAAAAGATCGGCGGCAAGTACGCCTACGTCCCCTCCGACGGCTCCCGTCTGACCGTGACGATGACCAACTCCTACTACACGCTTACGCTGAAGAAGCTGACGCTTGAAGCGGCGTTCGTCACCAACGGCTTCGGCGCCGATCAGATCATCGCGTCCTGCTACTCCAACGGCGGCGTCAAGCTCTGGATAGACGCCGAAGGCAAGCTCCGCGCGACCGCGGTCAATTCGAGTAAGGCAGACGTCGAGGCCGTCAGCGAAGGCGCCGTTCCGCGCGGCGAGGTCTGCACCGCCGCCGTCACCTACGACAACAGCGCGCTGAAGCTCTGGCTCAACGGCGAGCAGGTCGGTTCCGCCGCGATGTCCAACAAGATAAGCTACAACACCTCCGCCAAATACGGCATCGGCTCCGCCGCGAACGGCGACAGCCCGCTCAACGGCGCGGTCTTTACGGCAAGCTTGCACTCCTCCGTGTTCACCGCGGACGAAATCAAAGCGATGCACGACGCCCTCGCCAACGGCGATGACGTCAAGGTGATGCTGCCCGTCCTCGAGCAGCTCCGCCGCTCCGAGCTCCTCGCCGCGGCAAATCCGGGCAACGCCGTCATACTCAAGATACTCGATTACTATAACACCGAACTGAACGCGCTCGTCGATTCCGCCTACGTCACGCCCGAAATCATCTCCAAGGCGATCGCCTACCGCGACCTCGACGCCGACGTAACGAACACGAACGCCTCCAACCTCCCCTCCTACACGCAGCCGGCGATAGGCGGCGTTGCCCACGGCGACAGATACGACGTATCCGCCGGCGAAGCACCCGCCCCGACCTTCACGAACGCCGAAACCGTCCTGCTCGACGGCGAGCCCTATACCGAGGGCTCCCCGATAGGCGAAGGCAAACACACCCTGCTCGCGTATAACGGCTGGCGCATGGACGGCGTGCAGTTCGAGGTCTACGACAGCACCTACTTCGCGCCGGTCGTCTACGGCGTCGAGGACGGAAAGACCTACGACGTTACGAAAGAGGAGGCCCCCGCGATAACCTGGGAGCCCGCCGAACTGACGGCGCAACTCGATAATCAGCCCTACGCCGCCGGAACGCCGGTGACCGCGGACGGCTGGCACGTATTCATGCTCTCCGACGGCAAGACCACGCTGGTCTACGCCTTCAAGATCGAGCACTCCGTCAAGGGCGACCTCGACGGCGACGGTGAAGTCACCGTTTCCGACGCGCTCCGCGCTCTGCGCATGGCGGCGCAGCTTATCGACTCCGACGAAGCCGCCGACGTTGACGGCGACGGCGAGGTTACCGTCGCGGACGCGCTGGCTATGCTGAGAGTCGCCGTCGGACTGGTCGAAACGCTGTAAGAAAATGAATTGCTCGCCTTACGGCTCGCATGATTTGGCTTCGCCGTGATTTGATTGCTTCGCAATCATAATTTGCCGCCGCAGGCGGCATTAAGGAACAAATTGCCGCAGGCAATTTGAACAATTATGTCGCGCGGGGCGCGACAAATCATGCGCCGCAGGCGCAAATCATGACGTCAAAGACGTCAAATCATGCAAGCGCGGCTTGCAAATCATCGGCATACATCCTCACTCTGCAACGAAAGGAAAACACAACCTTATGCTCAACGACATCATAACCCCGTTCCGCGCCGGTTTCGCTTCCGACGCGCACACCGAGCTGCGCCTGCACCGCAACACGAGGCGCGGAGTCGCACTGCTTTCCGGCAGCCTCGTAAGCAACGAGCGCACCGAACATTCCGGCGTTTCCGCCCGCGTCTACCGCGGCGGCGTATACGGTCTCGCCGCAGACAGCGGCGCCGATCCCGAAAGCATCACCGCCGTCCTCAAAGCCGCGGATGAAAACGCGCGCTTCATGAACTCCCGCGCCGGACGCGGCAAGCCCGCGCTCCCCGCGCTTGAAGGCGGCAGCATCGACTCCGCGAAGCCCTACGACGACGTCCCGCAGAGCGTGATGATTGAGTTCGCCAAGCAGCTCGACGACTATATCGTCAAGAACTGCCCGAAGCTGACCAGCCGCTACGTTACGGTCCGCTGCGACTCGATGGAGAAGCTGCTTCGCGTCGATAACGGCTTCGACAGCCACTCGCTGATGCCGCGCTCCTTCATCTACCTCGACTTCTCCGCCGAGACCGATGCCGGCGTCACCGTCGAGCTATACGACGTGACCGGCGGTTACGGCGGCTTCGCCGACAACTTCACCGATCCGGCGCTGCTCTACCCCTTCGTCGACCGGCTCTACAAGCGCATAATGGAGAAGCGCGAGGGCGTCTACGCCGACGCCGGAGAGCGCACCTGCATACTCGGCGCCGAGGTCGCGGGCATCCTTGCCCACGAAGCGGTCGGACACACGACCGAAGCCGACCTCGTGCTCGGCGGCTCCGTCGCCGGCCCGAACCTGCACAAGCGCGTCGCTTCCGACAAGATAACCCTCGTCGACTACGCGCACACGACCCCGCAGGGTGTTGCTCCGCTGCCGATCTACGTCGACGACGAAGGCACCCCCGCCTCCGACGAGCTTATCATCGACAAGGGCATCCTCGTCGGCTACATGAACAGCCGCGAGACCGCGCAGCACTTCGGCATGACGCCGCACGGCAACGCGCGCGCCTACTCCTTCATGGACGAGCCGCTGATTCGCATGCGCAACACCGCGATCCTGCCCGGCACGGACAAGCTCGAGGATATGATTGCCTCCGTCGACGACGGCTACTACTTCATGACGACGAACAACGGCCAGGCGGATACGACCGGCGAATTCATGTTCGGCATCCCCTTCGGCTACGAAATCAAAAACGGCAAGCTCGGGCGCGCGATACTCGATACTACGATCACCGGCGTCGCCTTCGAGATGCTGAAGACCGCGGATATGGTCTCCGACCGTATGGACTGGACCTGCTCCGGTATGTGCGGCAAAAAGCAGCCGATGCCGGTCGGAATGGGCGGCCCGGATATCCGCTGCCGCATAATGGTTGGAGGTAGATAAAATGAATAAAGACAAACTGAACAACGCTGCCGAATACGCGCTTCAGGCGCTGAAAAACGCCGGCGCGGAAAAAGCGAAGGCCACCGTCTTCGGCGGCAGCACCACTGAATTCAATATTGACGGCGGCGAGTTCTCGCTGATGCGCACAATCTTCAACGAGGGTCTCGGCGTCGACGTCATAACCGGCGGACGCAAGGGGGCCGCCTCCACGAACGCGATCGACCGCGAAAGCATCGACGGCGTAGTCGCCGACGCGATGACCGCTGCCGAAAGCGGCGAGCCCGATCCCGCATGGGACATCGCCCCTTATGCTGAGCCGCGCGACTTCCCCGGCGGCGTGCTCGAGTTCGACAAGGACGCGCTTTTCGACGCCGTCCGCAAGCTTAAGGACGACATCGCGAAGGGCTGGCCGAACATCCTCATCGAACAGCTCATCGCCTCCTACCACCGCGATTACAGCGTGAAAATGAACTCCAACGGCGTCTGCTACACCGGCGAATCCGGCCGCTACGAGGTCGGGCTGATGTTCTCCGCTCACGAGGGAGATAAGGCGTCCTCCTTCTTCGGCAGCGGCGTCCGCTTCACCGATCCGACGCAGCCGCTTATCGACATGGGCTCGATACGTGCCGACCTCGACGCCGTCGCTAAGCAGGTCGACCCGCGCACCTTCGAGGGCAAGTTCGACGGCACGCTCGTGCTGACGCCCGCGATGTTCGGTGAGTTTATCTACCTCGCGATGGGCAACTTCACCTCCGACGGCGTGATAATCGAGGGCACCTCGCCCTGGAAGGACAAGCTCGGCAAGCAGGTAGCGGACCCGCGGCTGAACGTCCGCGTCGCTCCGCTCGATCCCGCGATCGTCTGCGCCGAACGCGTCACCGGCGACCTTTTCGTCAGCGAGGACTACGACTTCATCAAGGACGGCGTACTGCAATGCTTCCCGCTCTCGCTCTACGCCTCCAACAAGACCGGCTTTGACCGCGCGAAAAACTCCTCCGGCGCGCTGATCGTCCCCGCGGGCGACCGGTCGCTCGACGAAATCATCGCCGGTATCGACAAGGGACTGCTGCTCGGACGCTTCTCCGGCGGACAGCCCGGAACGAACGGAGACTTCTCCGGCGTCGCCAAAAACAGCTTCCTTATCGAAAACGGCAAGGTCACCGACGCCGTCAGCGAGATAATGATAAACGGCAACCTCGCCGACGTCCTGATGAACCTGCGCGGCATTTCCCGCGAACGCGTCGCCGACGGCGGCACCGTGCTGCCCTACGCCGCGTTTGACGGAGTAACCGTGACGGGAAAATAACGGCGCGCCGCAGGCGCGCATGATTTGCTCGCCCGACGGCTCGCGTGATTTGGCTTCGCCATGATTTGCGCCTGCGGCGCATGATTTGCACCTTCGGTGCATTATTGAGCAAATTGCCGCAGGCAATTTGAACGATCATGTCGCGCGAGGCGCGACAAATCATGATTGCGGAGCAATCAAATCATGAACGCGAAGCGTTCAAATCATGCAAACGGCAGACCGTTTGCAAATCATGCACGCGAAGCGTGCTAAAGGAGACGACCCATGAAAAACCGCAAACTTATCTTCGCCGTTATCGCGCTGCTGCTCGCCGCGGCGCTGCTGCTCGGCGCCTCCGCCTGCGACCGCATCGTCGGGCCGCGCGGAAACAATAACGCCAACGCCAACAAAAACAACGGCTCCGAAAGCACCGATGACCCGCGCTACGTCAAGCAGGCGGGCCAGGGAATGAGCGAATATGACATCTATAACCGTTTCGAAACCTACTGCACTCCCATGTGCTTCGCCATCGAGTATTACGGCGGCAAGGGGCTCGACTACGTCGCCGGGCAGGAGATCGAGCTCGACGGACACACCTGGGCGCCGAGCGCGCTCGCGATGTTCGACACGCTCGAAAGCATCGAAAGCTACGTCGATATGTTCTTCACCGGCGGCTTCCTGAAGGATCTGCGCACGACAGCGGGCATGGAGGGCGACGAATACGCTCCCCGCTACCGCGACGTCGACGGCAAGCTCTACGTCCGCACCGACGAGCCGAACGAATCGCTGATGTTCAGCATCAACCTCGACACCTTCACAATCGTCTCCAACACCGAGGAGGAGATAAAGTTCACCGTCGACGCGACGCTTAACGGCGGCCTTTACGAGCTGCGTATCATCATGTCCCCCGTCGGCGAAAGCGGCTGGAAGATAAGCTACTGGTATCCGGAACCGAAGGATTCGAGCTCGGAAAGCTCGAATTAATGAATACTGAAGACTGAAGATTTAATAATGAATAATTGCGGTTCAAATCGGCTTCGCCGATTTGTTCCTTCATGCAGTGCAGCTGCAAATCATGCGCCGCAGGGCGCAATTCATGACGGCGCAAGCCGTCAAATCACGCCGCGCAAGGCGCGGCAAATCATGCGAACGAAAGTGAGCTAATATGTCCTGCACTCTCTGTCCGCGCAAATGCGGCGTTGACCGTGACGCCCGCCGCGGCGTATGCGGCGAAGGCGCCGCGATGCGCGTCGCCAAGATAATGCTCCACCGCTGGGAGGAACCCTGCATTTGCGGCGAAGGCGGCGCGGGCGCGATTTTCTTCAGCGGCTGCTCCCTGCGCTGCGTCTACTGCCAGAACGCCGCCGTTTCACGCGGCGAGGTCGGCGAGGAATACTCCCCCGCCGCGCTCGCGGAAGCGATGCTCGGTCTGCAGGCGCAGGGCGCCGACTGCGTCGACCTCGTGACGCCGACGCATTTCGCCGACGGCGTTATCGAAGCGGTAAACCTCGCAAATCAAAACGGGCTGCGCCGCCCCGTCGTCTGGAACACCTCCGGTTACGAAACCGTCGACGCGGTCGACCGCCTCGGCGGCGTCGCCGATATTTACCTGACCGATTTCAAATACGCCTCGCCGGATCTCGCGGCGCGGTATTCCGCCGCGCCCGACTACCCTTCGGTCGCGCTCGCCGCTCTGAAGGCGATGGTCGCGCAGACGGGGGCGCCGCGTTACGAGAACGGACTGCTGAGGCGCGGAGTCATTCTCCGCCACCTCGTCCTCCCCGGCGCGTGGCGCGACAGCGTCGAAGTCCTGCGGCTCGCCGCGGACGCTGTCGGCGCGGAAAACGTCGTGCTCTCGCTTATGGCGCAGTACACGCCTGACTTCCTGCGCGAGCCGGAAAAGTATCCCGAGCTGTGCCGGCGGATAACCACCTACGAATATAATAAGGCGGCGGAGGAAGCCGAAAAACTCGGCTTCAGCGGCTATTTTCAGGAACGCGAAGCCGCCTCCTCCGATTACACGCCGATATTCTGAAAACCTCGCCTCCCTCTGAGGAGGGAGCCAAGACCGCGCCCTGCACGGCGCGTTTTCCTCACGAAAGGAGCGTTACCTATGAAAAAACTCATTTCCCTGCTGCTCGCGTGCGCGCTCGCGTTCGCGTGCCTGACCGCGCTCGGCGGCTGCGGCAAAGAAATCGACAGCAAGCGCGCGTTCATCGACAGCGAATCCTACTACGCCGCGCTCGCGGACAATCTCGCCGCGCCTGTCGCGGATATCGACTCCGAAGCGATTGCCGACGCGCAGGCGGCGGGCGGATACACCGGCAAGGTCAACTTCTCGGCAGAGGGCTTCGAGGCGCTGCAGAGCATTTTCGCGCAGTTCTATCCAGAAGGCGCGCCCGCGCTGACCGACCTCGCCTTTGTCCTCGACTTCGCCACCGACGGACTCGCCTCCGGCGGCAGTCTCGACGTGACGATGCTCGGCGAAACGCTGCGCATGATATTCTCCTCCGACGGCGACGGCGCGACCGCGCTTCGCCTGCCCGACCTGCTCTCCCGCGCGCTGCTTATCGACGACGAGATGATGAGCGCGTTCTCGTCCTCGTTCGTTTCGCAGCATGAGCTGCCCGATGCGGACGCCGGTGAAGGCGAAAGCGAAGACGCCGAGGAAGCCGCGGGAAGCTCCTTCCTGCCCGCCGACGACGGCGCCGGATACTTCGACGAATCCCTGATCGAAAACTCCGTCGCGCTGCGACTCGTTGCGGAATACTCCGACCGCTTCTTTGAGAATCTGCCCGAGGAATGCTACTCCTCCGGCAAGGAATACTTCACCACCGCCGACGGCGAAGAAGAGCTCGACTGCGTCTGCCTCTCCGCCGACGGCAAGGCGCTGCTCGGCGCGCTCGTGAAAACGCTGCGCGAGTTAGCGCAGGACGACGGGCTCTCCGAGCTCTTCGGCGACGAGGCCGCGCAGGTGCGCGATGAGCTCGTAAAGGCAGCCGACACGCTCGAAAAAGACGAAACCGCGCTCGTTCAGGCGGCGAAATCCGCGCTTTCCTGGACGCGCTTCATGAAGAATGAAAAGATCATAGGCGATAAGATCTACGCCGCGCTGCCCGAAGCCGAATACACCGTCACCGCGGGCATCGACGAGGGCGACGGCGAGGATTACGCTTTCCTGACCGTCGTAGACGAAAAGGGCGGCTTTACCCTCTTTTCCGCCGAGAGCCGCATCAGCGGCAAAAAGGGCGAGCTCGATATTGCTTTTGACGTCGACGGCACGACCTACTCCTTCAGCATCAGCGGCAAAACGAAGGACCGCGACGGCGTGAAGACCACCGAGGCGAATATCAAGATCGGCTACGGCGAATTCTCCTTCAACGTTTTCAAGATAGAAACGGCCGTCCGCGCGTTTGACGAAAACCGCATCGACTTCGACTTCGAGATAAGCTCCGACATCATATCGATGTTTATGAAAGGCAGCGCGCTGAAACTGAAGCTTTCCGTCGACGCGGAGCGCGTGGAAAGCATACTCATCGATACCATAGACGTTTCCGACGCCTACACCGCCGAGGAGATTGAGAGCGGCGCATACGTCGACGAGCTGAAGTCCAATATGCGGCAGAAGCTGCCGCATATTTACGCGATGATGTTCCCCGATGAAGAAGCGCAGTAAGCGGCGGCAGGA
>JAFZXI010000034.1 GCA_017616855.1 Clostridia bacterium
CGCGCTCGACGGAATGTACTTCCAGCGTGAGCTGGAGCGCCGCGCCTTCTCCGCCGGAGGCGGGGACTACCGCGCTCCTGCGTTCCGCGCCGACGAACTGCTCGAAGGCGCCGCGTTCGGCGGCTTCGGGAGCGTGCGGCCGACGTATCTGCCCGGCGTGACGCACTGTCCGCCGGCGGAGTTCCTGCCGGAGTTCGTCCGCGTTTCGCTCGCCGAGGGGATACGCGCGTTTTCCGCGAAGATAAAATGTTTCGCCGCGCCCGAAGCCGTATTGACCGGCACGGAGACGCGCTCGTCTTCGCCCGTGCGCGTGCTGCGCGGTACGGATATGCAGTCGCTGAACGTCGCGGGGCTTTACCCCTGCGGCGAAGGCGCGGGCTACGCGGGGGGCATCGTCTCCTCCGCCGTCGACGGTATCGCCGTCGCGGAAAAGGTATTGGAGGGCTGATATGGAGTTTGTCGCTACCTGCCTGTTCGGAGTCGAGCGCATGCTCGCCGACGAGATTGACGCCCTCGGATACGAACGTACCGAAACCTCCGACGGACGCATAACCTTCGAAGCCGACGCGGACGCGATCGCGCGCGGCAACCTTTGGCTGCGCACCGCAGAAAGATTATATATGAAGGCGGGCGCTTTCTCCGCCGACACGTTCGACGGACTCTTCGAGGGCACGAAGGCGCTCCCGTGGGAGCAGTGGCTCGACCGCGACGCCTGCTTTCCCGTGACGGGTCACTCGCTGAAAAGCGCGCTTTTCAGCGTCCCCGACTGCCAGGCGATAATCAAAAAGGCGATTGTCGAGCGGCTGAAACAAAAATACGGACTTAACTGGTTCGGCGAAACCGGCGCGAAATACCGCGTCGAGTTCTTCATCTTCCACGATAAAGTAACGCTTATGATAGACACGAGCGGCACGCCGCTGCACAAGCGCGGCTACCGTCTCGCCTCGAACGACGCGCCCCTGCGCGAAACGCTCGCCGCCGCGCTCGTGAAGCTTTCCCGTCCGCGCGAGGGAGTGCTCTTCCGCGATCCCTTCTGCGGCTCGGGCACCATTCCCATCGAAGCGGCGCTGATAATGACAAACACCGCGCCGGGCCTTAACAGAAGCTTCGCCGCCGAGGAATTCTGCTTCGTCGAAAAGGGCGTTTTCGCGCAGGCGAGGGAGGAGGCGCGGGAGGCGCGCGTTCCCGCCGCCGGATTCGAGGCGTACGCGTCGGATATCGACCCGAAGTTCGTTTCGATAACGAAAGGCAATATACGCCGCGCCGGCGTCGGCTCGCACGTCAAGGCGTTCGTCGCCGACGCGCTCGATATCTCCTCCGGCGGCCGCCGCGGCACCGTCGTCTGCAACCCGCCTTACGGCGAGCGCCTTTCCGACCGCCGCGCCTGCGAGGAACTTTACGCGGCGATGGGCCGCGCCTTCGCGTCGCTCGGCACCTGGCAGATTTACGTCCTTTCGTCCCACGAGGACTTCGAGAACTTCTACGGCAGAAAAGCGGACAAGGTCCGCAAGCTCTATAACGGCATGATAAAATGCAACTTCTATCAGTATTTCAAAAACGGCAGGCGCGAGTGACTCCGCCGCGTAAAAACATACAGAAACGGACGTTTTCAAGCGTCCGTTTTTCTTTTTGTAAGGCAAAGAACATAAATATCAATATTTTTTCAAAAAATCATCAAATATTTGTTGATTTTTGATTTTTGTTGTGCTAAAATGACCAATAGGTGTATTGTGATATTTACAATATCCGCAAAACAGTCATTTAACTTTTAGGAGGAAAAGTTATGAAGAAATTGCTCAGCATATTGCTTGCAGTCACCATGCTGCTCGCAATGGGAAGCGGACTCGTACTCTTCACGTCCTCGGCAACCGAGTATGTGAAGATGCCGATGCCCGGATTCAACCAGTACACGCCCGAACAGATGGGCAAAATGGCCAAGAGAGTCGGCTACTCCGGAGCCGAGGATTATGAGTACGGCTCCAATTGGGTATTTACTAAGGACGACGACGGCCATACGATCATAAGTGTCGACATTCCGGCCACCGGTGATAACTACAACGGCTACAAAGTCGCGTTCGCCACTGCCGATAAGTATGACCAGTGGAGACAGAACAAGCTTATCGACGGTCTCTCTCCCTTCGGCGACGTCGATATGTCCAACAAGCTTGGATTCAAGTTCAAGATAGTCAACGTCGGCGACGTTGCCTTCACCGGCAACATCGGCTTCTGCTTCGGCAGCTCCACCAAGAGAGTAGCCGTCGACTTCAGAGCCGCCGACAAGGAAGGCGACTACTACGTCGTCAGATTCGCGAAGACCGGCTGGTACGGCTATACCACCGTCGGCGCGAGCTGGTACTATGACTGCCCGACTCTGGAGGACACCTACTACGGCGTGATCGACCAGTTCCAGATCTATTTCGAGAACGACGCGTCTATGGCGGGCAAGCGCCTTTCCTTCTACTTCGACGATTTCCATGCCTACGGCTCCGTCGACAGCACCGAGCTCGGCAAAGCCATCGTTGCAGCCAAAGCGGCCGATCTTGACGATACCCTAATCGCTTCTGCCGAAGAGATCTATAA
Organism: Clostridia bacterium; assembly: GCA_017616855.1. Lineage (GTDB taxonomy): Bacteria > Bacillota > Clostridia > Oscillospirales > RGIG8002 > RGIG8002. Next base: position 2,581 of record JAFZXI010000034.1, read on the forward strand.
AGCTGCCGAGGATCACACCCAGGCGGAGATAGACAAGGCCGCGAAGAAGCTTACCGATACCATCGACGAGATCAAGTACGGCTACGAAAAGTATAAGGACGAGCTCGACAACCTGCTCACCGTTGCGGACGATCTCGGTTTCTTTGACAGCACTTATGAGAACTATGAGGCCATTTCCGATGCCGACATGGTATTCGCGAACGCCGCCAGCACTCTGGACGAACTCATGAACAACGTCAGAATCGTCAGAGGATGCATTGCCGAAGAGGTTATGGACGGCGATCTTCTTACCGCGTTCATAAAGTGCAACAACGCATGGAAGTATAACTACACCGACGCCAGCTTCAAGGCGCTCACCACCGCGATTGACGAAGTTTCCGCGGAGTTCATTTACGGCGGCCTCAGCAAGGGCGTCGCGCTCGGAGAAAATGACGCGGCCGCGCTCCTTAACACCGCTTATCAGGGCCTCGTTGCGCTGCCGGTCAGAGCCAACACCGCGAACTTCTTCGCCGGTTGGACCACCACTAAGGTCAACGACGTTGTCGACGCCAACAGCGGCCGCCTCTGCGACTCCATCGGCGACGGCAAGAACACCAAGGACATCTGGAACAACGGCGACTTCTCGAACAACACTCTGTTCGAAGCCGATGACAACTTCGTTATGACCGCGCTTGCCGACTTCACCGGCAAGTCCATGGGCTGGAAGAACATGGACCGCAGCAAGACCCTGCAGCCCAATGACAACGGCGCGTTCCCGCCGATTGACGTTACCGGTCTGAATGATTCCTACGGCATACGTTTCAAGCTCGAGGTCGAGGGCGGCTCCGTTGAGCGCCTGCTCATCGGTCTTTCCAACTGCTCCGACATGATGAAGGAAGACTATGCCCGCTATATCAGCCCCGATTGCGTCGACGCCGAGGGCTATATCAACATCCCGTTCAGCTATTTCGAGACCGCTTGGTGGACCGCTGAAAAGGGCAAGTTCAACTCCGATGACCGCGAGAAGATCATCGTCCTCATCATCGAAGCTTACGGCGTCGAAGAAGACACCGTCATCACCATGTCCGACTTCACCGGATATCAGCTGCTCGAGAAAGCGACTCAGGAAGACGTCGCCAAGCTCGAAGGCGTGGTCAATGCCCTCAAAGCGTTCGATATCGACGGCAGATATGCCGATATCGTTGCCGCTGCCGAAGCGCTCGATCCCGACGTTAACTACACCGCGGATTACGACGAGGTTTATGAACAGGCCAACGCCGTACTTTCCGATTATAAGGATCCTACCTTCGCAATCGTAGACGTCCCCGGTTACAGCATCTACGAGCAGGAAGAACTCGATCTGTTCCCGGTCCGCGGCGGTAACGTCGACATAGTCAAGGAAGGCGACGGCATCAGAGCGACCTTCACCGGAAGCTACAGATTCTGGAACGGCACGATTACATATCCTAACGAGAACTTCCCCAACACCGGTTACGGCCCGGACGACTGCGACTACGGTGAACTCGTTCCTATTAACGACAAGACATTGAAAGAAATGCTCGGCGGCTACGATCTGACCCAGATCATCGCCTACCGCTTCAAGATTGACGGCGGCGGAGCTTACGTTGCCGTTAACTACAAGGACGGCATCGGCCTCTGGAGCGGCATGGTCACCAAGGCGCACACCGTATACATGGGCAGTGACGGATACTTTACCTTCAATATTGCCGATACTCCTACCGCCAAGTTCGACGGCTGGTACGGCGGCAACGGATACAACCAGGATCTCCAGGCCATCAGAGAACACGCCAAGTACATCGGCTTCGATTTCGACCCGGCAAAGAACACCGGCAAGCTGATTCACGGCTGGCAGGTCATCCTTTACGAATCCATCGACCGCAGCGAGCTGAAAGAAGCGCTCACCACCTTCGCCGATCTCGGTCTCGCGTCCTATGACGACGCGCTCGCGACCTACTACAACAAGGACGCCACCGAGACCGAACTGAAGGCCGCTGCCGATCAGCTCGTCAAGGACGCCACTCCGGACGCTCCTTCCGCTCCTGTTCTCGAGAAAGTCACCTATAACAGCGTAACGCTGCAGCCGGGTGCGAAGAACATCGAGTTCAGATGCAACGACGGCGAATGGACCTCGCTCAACGTCTTTGAGAACCTCGATCCCGATACCGAATACAGCTTCTACGCCAGAATTATGGCAATCGGCGTTCACCCCGCGTCCGAACCCTCCAAGGCGCTGGTCGTCAGGACCGCTAAGGCCCCGCTCGCCGGTGAAATCACCATTGAAGGCGAAGCTGTTTACGGCAAGACCCTTACCGCGAACGCTGCGATCACCAGCAACAATCCGGGCGAACTGAGCTACGTCTGGTCGAGAGCCACCGCGCTTGAGGCCGTCCAGGTCGGCACCGGAGCCACCTATACCGTCGTCAAGGAAGACATCGGCGCGACGCTTAGCGTTTCCGTTACCGCCGCGAATCTCGAAGGCAGTCTCGCCAGCGAAAGCACCGCCGAGGTCACCAAGGCGAAGCCCGAGATCATCACTCCTCCCGCGAACACCGTCCTTATGATCGGCGACAAGCTCGGCAATGCCAACATCGCCGGCGCCGTTGTCGACGTTGAGGGCGCCTGGAGCTGGGTCGAGCCCGAACTCATCCCCGATCTGACTCAGTCCGGCAGCGAGTTCGACGTTCTCTTCACTCCGGTCGATACCGATTGCTATGAGATCGTCGCCGCGAAAGTCACGGTAACGATTACCAGCAATACGTCCGAAAAGGTCGTCACCGACGCCGCGAGCGGCATCTCCCTGAAGGGCGAGTTCCTTGCGGGTGCCGATCCCGTTATGACGGTCACCGATATCACCGCTGCGAAGCCCGCTTACATCGCGCTGCTCCGCGCCGCGAGAAACAGCGAATCTGCGAACAACCTCATCCTCTTCAAGAACGTTTCCTTCTCCAGCCAGTGCTACGTCGGCAAGCTTGAGCTCAGCGCTCAGGTCAGCCCGAGCCGCGCCGGTCAGGAATACACCGTCTGGTTCTTCGCCAACGGTGAGGTTTGCAGCTCCACCGGCACCGTCGACGCTTACGGCGTGATCACCGTCAGCGACTTCGTCGCCGACATCGCGTAAGCGAAACGCAAAACCGAATAAAGCGTAAAGCTTTGGGCAGCTCCCTCAGACGAGGGAGCTGCTTTTTGCTTGCATATTTCTGCGGCTTCGGCAGATACACCGCCGCGGCCCACGTTACCCGAAAATATATCAATTATTTTTCAAAAAAACATCAAATATTTGTTGATTTTTGGCTTTGTATGTGTTAAAATCATCAATAGGAATATTGTCATCAAAACAGTATTCGTAAAAAAGCACACATTATATATCAAGGAGGAGAATCATGAAGAAACTAATCAGTTCATTGCTTGCTTTCGCGATGGTACTGGCGCTCTTCAGCGGAGTCGTTATTTTCAACGCCGCCGCTGACGATGAAGTCGAGATGCATATCCCGTTCATCAACCAGTACACGCTTGAGCAGGCGCAGAAAATGGGCAAATCGAATGGTTGGGCAGGAAGCAACAACTATTCCAACGCTTCCGGCTATTCGATTACCAAAGACGACCAGGGCAGAACGGTCATATCCTGTACTTTGGCCGAAGGTCTCAGTGACCAGTGGAAGACCAACACGGCTTACCTTTCCACCGGCACGAACGCCACGCCCTTCGTCAAAGACGGCCTGATCGACGGCATCAACATTTTCGGTGACGCCGAGCTGTCGAACAAGACCAAGATAGCGATAAAGATTGACGGCGACGCTAACTTCAAGAGTGCGTTCACCGGCATCAATCTGATGTTCAACAGCGCAAGCGAAGACTATGCTTGTCTGTCGCTCCAGGGCCCGACGAAGTCGAACGGTTATCTTATCTACGACTTCACGAAGATCACCCGCAACAATTACGATAAGAGCGGCATTGCGCTCCCCAAGGACGCCGGCAATTTCGGTGAAGCATACGACGGCCGTATCAGCACCCTGAATATGGCGATAGTCTTCAACAAGACAACTCTTCCCGTAACCTTCTGGTTCGAAGACGTTTATCTTGTCGGTTCCACCGACAGCGTCGCGCTCCACAAGGCGATCAGAGAGAGCAAAGAAGCTGACGTCGACGCGGCTCTCATCGCCGCCGCGGAAGAAGTCTACAAAGATCCCGCCGCTACGCAGGAGCAGGTAGACGCCGCCGCGAAGACGCTCAACGACGCTCTCGCCGAAATCAAGTTCGGCTACGATAAGGTCAAGAAAGACCTCAACGATCTGCTTGACGCGGCCGACGCTCTCGGCTTCTTCGACAGCACCTATAAGCGCTACGACGAGGTCAACTACGCCGATTCCGTTTACAGTTCCACTACCACCACTCCCACCCTCGACGAGCTGCTCGTCCAGGTGAGAATCGTCAGAGACTGCATCGCCGAGGAACTGCTCGACGCTCCGGAATACGCGGCTTTTGCCAAGTGCAACAACGTTTGGAGACACAACTACACTAAGTCGAGCTATAACGCGCTTTCCGCCGCTATCGACGAGGCGTGGGCGGTCATTACTTCCGACGCCAAGGCGCCTATAGATGACGCCATCGCGACCCTGAACGCGGCTTATGACGCGCTCGTTCCGGCCTCCACCAAGTCCGTTACCGCCGACTTCTTTGCCGGCTGGACCACCACGATGGTCAACGACGTTGTCGACGCCAACAGCGGCAAGCTCTGCGACTCCATCGGCGACGGTCTCAACATCAAGGACGTCTGGAACGCGGGCGACTTCACGAGAAACACCGTGTTCGAAGCGGACAATAACTTCTCGATGACCGCGCTTGCCGATTTCGCCGGCAAGTCCATGGGCTGGAAGAACATGGACCGCAGCGGCACGCTCGCGACTGACGGCGCGGGTTACGGATATCCCGCGATGAACGTTGCCGGTCTTTCCAAGGCCGACGGTATCCGCCTCAAGATCGAAGTTGAGGGCGGAAACGTACAGCGCCTGCTTATCGGTCTCTCCAACTGCGCGAATATGACCAGAGAGCAGTACGCGCTTTACCTCAGCCCCGACCTCGTCGACGAGGAAGGTTACATCAACATCCCCTTCAGTTACTTCGTAAATGCCTGGTGGTGCAAAGCGTTCTCGCAGGCCGAACTCGAAAATGTCATCGTCCTCATCGTTGAAGCTTACGGCGTTGATGACGACACCGTTATCACGCTGTCCGACCTCCGCGGTTATCAGGCGATCGGCGAATCCGTCGATAAGTCCAAGCTGAAGTCCCTCATCGACGAGCTTGCCGCGATCGACACCAACGTTTACGATAGCGAACTCGAAGCGGCGAGAACCGTCTTCAACGACGCTATGGCTTCCCAGGGCGACGTTGACGAGCAGGTCATGATCCTTACCAAGTGCATCAATAATTATTATAATCCGCCGATCAACGGTTATTCCTACACCCAGCTGGTAGGCGTTCAGGACTGGACTGCCGATGACGTTGCGAAGCTGAATCTTTACGGCGATACCTTCGCGCTCTCCGATAAGGGCCTTATCGGCAAAGCGACGCAGTCCGTCGAGCTGACCGTCAAGGACAACACTTCCCGCTACTGCATAACCACGAACCTGGCGGCGGGCGGATTCCTTTCCAAGAATCCCTTCAGATTCGCCGACGAATCCGTTGGTTATAAGCTTTCCGATTTTGAAGGCCTCGCGGTTGCTTTCTCGGACGCCGACGGCAAACCGCTCAACGTCAACAAAGTCACAGCCCGTCTCATGAGAAGCTCCGCCGACTGGGGCGAATACTGGAACTTTGAAGCTAATTATACCGACGTAGACGCCATCTACGAGAATGGTTATTATCACATCAAGTTTGAGGATTACGCCAAACTCGCGAACGGCGAAGTCGACAATCTCTCGATCCCCTCGCTCCTGTTCTTCGTTTCGCCTATGGCTGCCGGCGACAAGGCGTACGTCTCCGACTTCTGCGCCTACACCTACGACCCGAACTACGTTCCTCCGGAACCGCCGGAACCCGAAGCCGAGCTCGAGTACGTCCAGCTGAACGGCGTTCAGAAGTGGACCGCCGCGGAAGTTGCGACCATCAACACCTTCGGCGCCAGCTACGCGCTCTCTGATAAGGGTCTTATCGGCAACGCGACGCAGTCCCTCGAGCTGACCGTCACCGATACGGGCAGAGCCCGCTTCTGCCTCGCGACTCAGCTCAAGGCCGGCGGATTCCTCGCGAACAACCCCTTCACCTTCGCGGATGAGTCCAAGGGATACAAGCTCTCCGACTTCGACGGTATCGCCATCGCGTTCTCCGACGCTGACGGCAAAGAACTGCCGATCACCCAGTTCCAGTGCCGCCTGATGCGCAACCAGGACGACTGGAACAACTACTGGACCTTCGAAGCCAACTACTACAACATGAACGAGACCTACAAGAACGGATACTATCATCTGAAGTTCTCGGATTATCCGAATCTTGCTAACGGCGCGATCAATGACATCGCGATCCTCTCGGTCCTGTTCTACAGAAATATCGCCATCGGCGATAAAGCTTACATCTCCGACATCGTCGCTTACCGCGAGAAGCAGGAATTCGTGGATCCCACCGCGAACCTCTGGGAGTACAACTACACCGCCGACAGCTGGGCCGCTTATGAGACCGCTATCGCCACCGCGACGACTCCCGATGAGATTACTGCCGCCGTCGCGCTTCTCGTTCCGCTGAACGTCAAGCCCGTGACCGGCAACTTCATGGAAGGTTGGACCACCAAGGACGTCAACGACGTTGTCACCGCGAACAGCGGCAAGCTCTGCGACTCCATCGGCGAAGGCCTTAACATCAACAACGCCTGGAACGCCGGCGACTTCTCCAACAACACCACCTTCACGGCGGACAGCAACTTCTCCATGACCGCCACTGCCGACTTCACCGGCAAGGCGATGGGCTGGAAGAACATGGACCGCAGCCAGACCCTGCAGCCCGACAAGGACGGCGCTTATCCGGCGCTGAACGTTGCCGGACTCTCCAAGGCCGAAGGCATCCGCTTCAAGCTCGAAGCGAACAAGCCCGTTGAGAGAATCCTGATCGGTCTCTCCAACTGCTCCAAGTTTGTCCGCGAGATGTACGCGATGAAGATTAAGCCCGAGTACACGCTTGACGACGGCTACATCAACATCCC
>JAFZXI010000035.1 GCA_017616855.1 Clostridia bacterium
GCCGAAAGCGGCGCAGAGCGCGGAGCAGTCGAACCCGCCGTTCGATCTGGCGGAAAGCTTGAATTCGTTATTACCCATATTGCGAAGCAGCGAAGACGCGACGACGCCGTCGATCTTGCGCAGCTCGCCGGAAAGCCCGTCGTAGTCGTCCTCGGAGTAGTCGTGCAGGTCTATGTAGGAAACGGCGAGTTTTCCGTCGCAGAACAGCTCCATATTATCGTAAAGCTCGCGAATCAGCAGCGCGCGTTCCTTTGAAACGGTCTCAAAGAATATTTTGTTGAGCGCGGCGAAGTCCGCGCCGGCTTCCATCGTTTCGGCGGCGGCGCGCATCGTCTTCGGGGTGTTGTTCTGATAACGGAAACAGCCGGTATCGGTGCTCAGTCCCGCGTAAAGCGCGGTCGCGATCTCCGGCGTCATGGCGACGCCGAGCTCGCCGAGCAGGTCGTAAACTATCTCGCAGGCGGAGCCCGCCTTTTCGTCAAGCAGGGTGAACTTCGCATAATGCCTGTTGCTCTTGTGGTGGTCGATGCAGAGGTCGGCGCGTTCGCCGTAAGGCGCCAGATCATCCATCAGCGAGAGCTCCGCGATGTCCGCGGCGATGATGAACTTCGGCTCGAACTCGACCGGAAGGCGCGTTCTGCCCTCCGTTACGGGAAGCAGATTCGGCGTTACCACGTCCGGATTCGCGACGAAGCAGCGTTTGCCGAGCGAGCGGAGCGCGTAAAGTAAGGCAAAGCCGGCGCCGAGGGTGTCCCCGTCGGGCCGCGTATGCGTGATTATCATGATGTCGTCGGCGGCCTTGAGCATTTCCGCCGCGCGTGAAACGTCAGTCATTCTTATCACCGTTCAGCCCGTCCTCGATGAGCTTCGAGATGCGGGCGCCGTATTCCATCGAGTCGTCCGGAATGAAAACCAGCTCGGGCGTGTGCCGCAGGTCGAGCCGTCTCGAAAGCTCGCCGCGGATAAATCCCTTCGCCGCCTTGAGCGCGGAAACGACCTTTTCGGTCTTGTCCATGCCGGAAAGCGTGCTGATATACACCTTCGCGACCGCCATGTCCTTCGACATTTCCAGACGCGCGATCGAAATGAACTTGCCGTCAAGCTCCGGCTTTTTCACTTCCTTGAAGATGGAATCCAGCTCGCGCTTTATGTTTTCGCTTGTATTTCTGAAAGCATGCGATGCCATTTTTACTCCGTTCCGCGTCTCAAGCTCCGTCCGGGGAGCAAAAGCACACTATAACCCGATTATCTATCACTATACATTATAGCACTTTTTGTGAGAATATCAAGAAGTATAAATAAAAAATATATGATATTTATAAATAATATACAAAAACGCGGATCACTTTCCCTTCGCCCTTCTGCCGAGGAAATAAGCCGCCGCGACGCATACGACCGCGGCGTAGCCGAACACCCACGCGAGCTCCGGCATTATCCGCCCGAAATCGCCGGAAACGGCGGCGCGGCAGGCGTTCACGGCGTGGACGAACGGGAACAGATTCGCTATCTTTTCAAACACTCCGCCGACGAGAGCGAGGTCGAACCATGTGCCGGAAAGCCAGCCGGCGAGGTTCGTCAGCAGCGCGCCGCAGACGCCTCCGACCTGCTTGACGCCGAGCAGACTGCCCGTAAGCAGTCCGACGCCGGCGAAAAACAGCGCCGCGGGCATTCCGACGACGACCGCGAGCAGCAGCCGGAACGACAGAGTCAAGCCGAAGATAAGCCCCGCCGCAAGACATATAACGCTCTGAGCCGCCGCGAGCGCGAGCATCGGGAGCGCGTAGCCCGCGATGAGCTCCGCTGGCTTCATCGGCGAGGAATACAGGCGCACGGCGAAGGAACTTTCCCTGTCGCCCGCGACGAGCGTTCCGGAAAAGAGCGCGATGAACGCGTATCCGAAGACGCAGAGCGCCGGAGCGAGCGATTCGACGTTATATATCGTCATCCCGGACGGGATATTCGACTGAATTACCGATAGCAGTATCAGCAGCACGAGCGGAAAGCCCAGCCCGAAAAACAGATTTATCGGGTCGCGCAGGACCTCCTTGAAATTGCGAGAGGAAAACTTCAACGTTCTTTTCATATCGCGCCCTCCCCCGCTATTGCGACGAACGCGTCCTCGAGCTTATCCGCGCCGGTCTGCGCGAGCAGCTCCGCGACGGAGCCGACCGCCTTCACGCGGCCTTTTGCCATAACGGCGACGCGGTCGGCAAGCGCCTCCGCCTCCTCCATGTAATGCGTGGTCAGCACTATAGCGGTCTCGCCGCGAAGCCCCTCGATAACGCGCCAGAGCTCGCGGCGCGCGAGCACGTCGAGCCCGAGCGTCGGCTCGTCCAGAAACAGCACCTTCGGCTCCGAAATCAGCGCCATGGCGATGCTCAGGCGGCGCTGCATGCCGCCGGAAAGCTTCTTCGCGCGGCGGTCCGCCTCGTCGGTCAGACCGAGCGCGGAGATAAGCTCCGCCGCCCTGCGCTTCGCCTCCGGTTTGTCAGCGCCGGAGATGCCGGCGATGAACTCGAGGTTTTCGCGCACGGTCAGGTTTTTCGCCACCGCGGTCTCCTGCGGGGAAACGGCGACGACGGACTTCACCTGCGCGTTCTGCGTCACGACGTCGAAGCCCTCTACGGCGGCGCTGCCCTCCGACGGCGGGAGCACGCCGCAGAGCATGCGGACGGTAGTCGTTTTGCCGGCGCCGTTGACGCCGAGCAGCGCGAGGAGCTCGCCCCGCTCGACGCTCAGCTCGTCGATATCGACGGCGAGCTTGTCTCCGAAGCGGCGTTTGAGGCCGCGTATCTCTATCGCCTTGCTCATCTTTCCGCCTCCATCGCCTTCGACAGCATACGCAGCAGCTCGTCGTTGGTTATCACCGCGAGCCCGCTTTTCGCGTCGCCGAGCATCATCAAAGTATCGCCGGGCGCGATGCCGAAGCAGTCGCGCGCTTCCTTGGGGATAACGATCTGCCCCTTGGTCCCGACCTTGACGGTGCCGAAAATGTATTTTCCGTCGCGTTCTGTCATAATTACCTCCGTTGCGGTATGATTTGTTATACTTGTATGAATAGTTATACCACATTTACCCGCCGGAGTCAAGCGGTAAACGGCATTTTTCTCTTGTAATTTCCCCCCCGATATGGTAACATAATCTTGCAAATAATTCGCGGGAGGAATAACGAATGACCACTCAGGAAGCACTTGAAAAATACGCCGCGCAGGAAAAGGCGCTTTTCGCGCTGCAGCACGCGGGCGCGATGATCTTTTACGACGGAGTGACCTCCGCGCCGAAGGGCTCTGCGGGCGTCCGCGCTTCGACGACGGGCGAGCTTACGCGCATGTCATATCAGCTCTCGACCTCGCCGGAAACGATTGAAATAATAAGCACCCTCGCCTCCGATATCGACTCGCTCGACCCGATAATGAAGCGCAAAATATCCGAAGCCGTGCGCAGTCTCGAGCGCATACGCCGCGTTCCGGAGGAGGTTTTGGTCGAATATTCGCAGCTCTCCACCGAGTCCGACGCGGTATGGCACGAGGCGAAGGAGAAGAGCGATTTCGCCATGTTCGAGCCGTATCTGCAGAGGATGTTCGATATGACGAAGAAGATCGCGCAGTACAAAGAGCCGGATATGGACCCCTACGACGCGTCGATGGACGACTATGAGCGCGGACTGACGCGCGAGACCTGCGACGCCTTCTTCGCCGGACTGCGCGAAAACCTCGTGCCGCTGATAAACGAAGTCGCCGCCCACGCCGACAGAGTGAACGACGCGCCGCTGAAGCGCATTTACCCCGTCGAAAAGCAGCGCAAGTTCTCCGCTTTCGTGATGGGGCTGATGGGCATCGACCCCGACCACTGCGTGCTCGGCGAAACGGAACACCCCTTCACCATCGACTTCACGCGCGACGACGTCCGCATCACGACGCACTATCACGAAGACAGCTTCGCTTCTTCGATGTATTCGGTCATACACGAGGGCGGCCACGCGCTCTACGAGCTGCACACGGGCAGGGAGCTCGCGGGCAGCATGCTCGGCGGCGGCGCTTCTATGGCGATACACGAGAGTCAGTCGCGCTTTTACGAGAATATCATCGGGCGCAGCCGCGAGTTCTGCTCCCTCGTCTACCCCTGGCTGAAGCGCGAGTTCGCGCCCAACCTCGACGACGTCAGCGAGGACGATTTCTACCGCATGATAAACAAATCCGAGCCGTCGCTGATACGCACGGAGGCGGACGAGCTGACCTACTGCATGCACGTCATGGTGCGCTACGAGCTGGAAAAGCGCATGTTCACGGGCGAGCTGAAGGCGAAGGACCTCCCCGCCGAGTGGAACCGCATGTATAAAGAATACCTCGGCATCGATGTACCGGACGACAGGCGCGGAGTGCTCCAGGATTCCCACTGGGCGGACGGCAACATCGGCTATTTCCCCTCCTACGCCATCGGCTCCGCCTACGGCGGACAGTATATCGAGCGCATCAACCGCGACTTCGACCTTTTCGCCGCGGTCAGGGAGGGCGATTTCGCCCGTATCAACGGCTGGCTCGAGGAGCACATATGGAAGTTCGGGCGTATGCTCGATCCCGTGCCGCTGTTCGAGTCGGTCTGCGGCAAGTTCGACGTGAGCCATTACGTCAAGTACCTCAGAGACAAGTTCTCCGACGTTTACAGACTGGGATAAGCAAAAAGGCGGATACGGTAAAAGCGCGCCCCTCTGGGCGTGCAAATCAGGGATACGCCGGTCTTAAAAAAGGATCTTTTCGCGCCGGTCTGCGTTGAAGCCACTTGAAATACATCAAGTATTTCTTCGCGTCTTCGCCTTGCCCGACACAAAAATCTCTCTTTTTAAGATGCGGAGCAGTTTTGAACGAGCTGTTTATCGTTCAGGCAAAACAACAAAACACAGGTCATACTGGATGTATGGCCTGTGTTTTTTGTGAAGCATGGGCGGGAAACAGTCGTTCAAAACCCGACTTATCCCTAATTTGCGCGCCCTTCGCGGGACGCGCTTTTTCTTTCGCTCTCCAAATGTGATTTTTTTTTGAAAAAAACTCAATATCTATTGCAAAATCGGATACAATGTATTAAAATACCATTTGGCACTCGGAGGTAAAGAGTGCTAAAACCACCGCGTTTGAATTGTTGAATCCAACAAATTAAGCGCCGACAGAGTTAATAATCTTCAAAGGAGGAAAAGATATGAAAATCATTCCGTTGCTCGACAGAGTCGTACTCAAAATGACCGAGCAGGAAGAAACCACCAAGAGCGGCATCGTGCTCCCCGGCTCCGCGCAGGAGAAGCCCCAGGTCGCGGAAGTCATCGAGGTCGGTCCCGGCGGCACCGTCGACGGCAAGGAAGTCGTCATGCAGGTCGCGAAGGGCGACAGGGTCATCACTTCCAAGTATTCCGGCACCGAGATAAAGCTGGACGGCGAAGAATACATCATCGTCCGCCAGTCCGACATTCTCGCGGTCGTCAAGTAAAGCGCAAAGGAGAGATCATTTATGGCAAAGCAGATAATTTACGGCGAAGAGGCGCGCGCGGCGCTGCTCAAGGGCGTCAACAAGCTCGCCGATACCGTCAAGATCACACTCGGACCCAAGGGCAGAAACGTAGTGCTCGATAAGAAGTTCGGCGCGCCGCTGATCACCAACGACGGCGTCACCATCGCCAAGGAAATCGAACTCGATGACGCTTTCGAGAACATGGGCGCGCAGCTCGTCAAGGAAGTTTCCACCAAGACGAACGACGTCGCGGGAGACGGCACCACCACCGCTACCCTGCTCGCGCAGGCACTCATCACCGAGGGCATGAAGAACGTCGCCGCCGGCGCGAATCCGATGGGCGTAAAGCGCGGTATCGCGCTCGCCACCGACGCCGCCGTCGAAGCGATAAAGGCGAACAGCAAGAAGGTCTCCGGCAACGAGGACATCGCGAGAGTCGCGACGATCTCCGCCGGCGATCCCTCCATCGGCTCCCTCATCGCCGACGCGATGGCGAAGGTATCCTCCGACGGCGTCATCACCGTTGAGGATTCCAAGACCGCCGAGACCTACAGCGAGGTCGTCGAGGGCATGCAGTTCGACAGGGGCTACATCTCCCCCTACATGGTCACCGACACCGACAAGATGGAGGCCGTCATCGACGACGCCGTCATCCTTATCACCGATAAGAAGATCTCCAACATCCAGGATATCCTGCCGCTGCTCGAAAAGATAGTCCAGAGCGGCAAGAAACTCGTCATCATCGCCGAGGACGTCGAGGGCGAAGCCCTCGCGACGCTGCTGGTCAACCGTCTGCGCGGCACCTTCGTCTGCGTGGCGGTCAAGGCCCCCGGCTTCGGTGACAGACGCAAGGAGATGCTCCGCGACATCGCCGTTCTCACCGGCGGCGAAGTCATCACCTCCGACCTCGGCCTCGAGCTGAAGGACGCCACCATCGACATGCTCGGCACCGCCAGACAGGTCAAGGTCCAGAAGGAGAACACCATCATCATCGACGGCAACGGCGACAAGGAAGCCATCGCCGCCAGAGTCGCGCAGATCCGCGCGCAGATCGAGGAGAGCACCTCCGACTTCGACCGCGAGAAGCTGCATGAGCGTCTCGCGAAACTCGCCGGCGGCGTCGCCGTCATCAAAGCGGGCGCCGCGACCGAGACCGAGATGAAGGAGAAGAAGCTCCGCATCGAGGACGCGCTCGCCGCGACCAAGGCCGCCGTCGAGGAAGGCATCGTCGCGGGCGGCGGAATCGCCTTCGTCAACGCCATCCCCGCCGTTGAGGCGCTGCTGAAGACCGCCGACGGTGACGAGAAGACGGGCGTCCAAATCGTGCTGAAGGCGCTCGAGGCGCCGATCCGTCAGATCGCGCTGAACGCCGGCATCGAGGGCTCGGTGATACTGAGCAACATCGTCGCCAAGAACACGATTGGCTACGGCTACGACGCGCAGAAGGGCGAATACGTCGATATGCTCAAGGCGGGCATCGTCGATCCGACGAAGGTCTCCCGCTCCGCGCTGCAGAACGCTTCCAGCGTCGCCGCGATGGTGCTGACGACCGAATCGCTCGTCGCCGACATCAAGGAGCCCGAACCCGCGGCTCCCGCGGGCGGCGGAATGCCCGGCGGCATGTATTAAGAGTAACGCTGACAAGTTATAAAAACGACACCCGACCTTGCGGCCGGGTGCCGTTTTTATGTGTGTTTTTTCGCGTCATCCCGAGGGCAACGCCCGAGGGATCCCCTGTCAGGAATGATATATCACGCAAGCGTGATATGATATACGGCGTAAAGCCGTATGATATATTTGCCTAAAGTCAAATATGATATACTCGCTTTGCGAGTATTAAGGAACAAATCGCCTGCGGCGATTTGAATAATTCAAAGCGGCCCCCTTTCGGGAGCCGCTTTGTTCGATAACATTCGCGCAGCGAATATATCATATCGCGTCAGCGATATATCATGACAAGCGCCAGAAGCGTGGCAATTATGCGCTTTTTCATTCTATCACTCTTTCGTTATGGGGTATTTATGACGGGAAGGACGGTCGACAGATCGTCCTTCCCCATTCGCTGTTTCGCTGTTTAGAATTCGGTGACCTCGGTGGCTTTGATGAGGTCGTCGCCGTAGTAGATCTCAACGGCGTCGCCGACCTTGACGCTGAGATTATCCGAGAAGCCCGTGAAAGCGTTCTGGGCGCGGGACGTGTTGGCGGCGATTTCCGTCTCGAGCGAGAGGAGTCTGTGCACAACGCCGTCGGAGGTCTTGATGGCGAACTTCGAGAGGTCGACCTTGATCGCCGCGTCGGTGCTGTTCGCAAACACGACCTGGAGGTTGGGGGTCTCGCCGACCATTTCCAGGGAGATGGACTTGACCTGAACGCCGTTGATCATATAGGGCTCGCCGTCATCGGTCGTCGGAGCGGTGCCGTTGTTCGTCTTGTCGCAGGCGGCGAAGCAGAGCGCCGTGAGAGCGACGAGCACGATGGCCAGGATAATACGGATAATGCTGTTTTTCTTCATTTCGATGCCTTCTTTCTTTGAGTTCAGAGACTTTTGAAAAGCCATTCAAGCATTTATCAGAAGTAGATGCCCGGGCACAGCACGAACGCGTCAAGCGCAAGCGCCGCGACCGCGATTATCCACAATCCGATCTTTCTTTCCGCGCACGGAGACACGTAATAGACGTTGTCTTTCCTCGGCTTGACCATGTGCGCGACGAACATGTAGCCCCAGAAGAATCCGATCATGCCGAATATGTTTATGATGGGGCTGATGATAAGCACGTTCTCGATGCCTATCGGGTTGCGCAACTCAACCAACGTGAAAACGACGGCGTTCAGGATATACGGGAAAAGATATATCGCCGAGGCGACTCTTCCCCTCTCCTTCTTGTCCTCGTTATCGCTGATGAAGTGGAACGCCTGCCGGTATGCTATATAGAACACGAGCAGGATTCCCAGCGAGCCGACGACGAGCATCCCTATCCTGAGAATGATGTTTCCGTCGAAACGGCCGAGCACCTTGCTCCAGTCGCCCATCTGGTGTTCGGGGTCGGGGCTGTAGGCGATGCCGTCCCTGAGGAAATAGCCGAAGCCCATGCTCAGATGCATCATCGTCGTCATCAGGACAAGCGGTCTGCTCAGCGAGCCGAGCTTCGCCTTTTTGAGAATGATAAGAAGGACAAAGCCGATCACGATGTTCATCAGCGCCGCGCTGCCCTCGTACATCACCTTCCAGAAAAATGATGAGTTCGGGTCGATCGCGGGATCGACGGTATCGGCGGCTCCGAAGCTGAGGAACACCGGCTTCGCCCCCGCTATCATCTGCGTCAGCAGATGCGTCGCCTCGTGCACCGGCGCGGTCAGGTTCATCGCGATGATGCCGAGCGCAAGGCAGTTGAGGATCATAAAGAGCCGGTTGCTTTTTTTGGTGTCGTTCATTTCTTCACCTCGTTTGATTCGCGGTTGAAAACTTCTTACTTCTCTTCGTTTTTCGCTTCTTCGGCCTTCGCCTTTTCCTTCTTTTCCTTCTCCTGCGCGCCGGCGATCACGGAGATTATCGCCATCGCGATACCGCCGACGAAAACGGCGATCCAGCTGACGTTCCAGGCATTTCCGAGAGTTCCCCAGATGATCATGGCCGCCGCGGATACCATAGCGATGATCGGGATCAAAACCTTGAGTTTCATTTTTGCTCCTCCTTTCGAATAATTTTTATATCAACTTAATTCGCTTCGAAACAACGGGATCGTTTATTCCGCCGGATTCTCCGGACCGGAGTTATCGATATTGTCTTTTATCTTGTTCAGCTCTCTTATCTCCTTGCGGTAAAGGGAATACATTATCAGCCATACGATGAAGTAAGCGACGAGCTGAATGCCGACCATTATCAGCGTATCCGCGACGCTTCCGGTCCAGCCGAGCAGGACCGACAGGATGACGAACGGCACGATGCAGCACGCGCAGTGCAGCGCCGAAACGAGCGTCAGCGGCAGGCGGTCGGTATCGTAGAGCGTCACGGTGCCCATGCAGATGGCGCCGTGAACTCCGGAGAGCAGCGCCTGAATCAGCAGCGCCCATTTCGCGCTGCCGATCTTTTCGATGAACGACACGCTGGCGGGGACTCCGCTCGCGTCGCTCGTCAGTATCGTGATTATCGAGCAGACGGCTATTCCGAGAATGAAGCCGAAGCCGGCGAATTTCAATGATCTCTTCAACATATCGCTCACCCCTTCCCCAGCAGTTTCCTGCGTATCTGCGGAATGTTCCTGCGCGAAGCCCAGGTCTCCATTCCGCCGGCAAGCTCGATGCGGAGCGTTCCGCCGAGCGTGAAATCGAATTTGCGGACTTTATCGAGATTCACTATCTCGTAGCGAGAGATGCGGACGAAGCGGTGCTCGTCAAGTTTGCTCTCGAGCGACTGGAGCGGCTGGCGCGCGGTGAATCTGCTCTTTTCCGTAACGATCTGCGCCTGCTTGCCGCTTATCGAGACGGAGACGATGTCGCGCACGTCGACGTTTTGCAGCGCGCCGTCGAAGTCCGCGACGGTGAGCGTTTCGGGCGCGCGGTCGGAAATGCGGTCGAGCAGCGCTTCCGCTTCCGCGTCGCGCTCCGGCGCGCGCACGAGCACTTCGATACGGTCGAGCGAGGAATCCTCCTCAAAGACGATATTTATCTTTTTCATCTCGCGGCACGCTCCTCTCGTTTCAGGATAGGATGGACGCAGGCGTCCTCCGTTTTGTTGTGATAAAGGCATTCGGGGCATCCCGTCTCTGTCGCGTCCGCGGCGGGACACCAGCTCTGATGCGGCCATCCCGCCTTCGTCCGGCACTCGCGGCAGACGAAAAGCGGACATTCCGCGACTATTTCGGTTTTTCGCTTTTTCACGTCGTCGCCGCCTTTCTCCGCGTGCGCGCGGGCGGTTGTATTACGGGTTTCGTAATATATACACACAATGTATATATTTTACATATAACACCGAAAAATTGCAATGCCTGCGGAACGAACGGTATAAAATCGGGAATAAATGGTAAGCAAAACAACCCCCTCGTTTGAGGGGGTTGTCCGCATTCGCTTGTTATCCGAGTGATTACGCGATCATACGTCCCAGACGGTGTTTCCGGTCGCAGCGCCGGTGGACGAATTGTTGTTATTGTTTATGCCCGCCGCGATGCGCAGGATACGCAGGGCGTCGGAAACGGTTATCGCGCCGTCCCCGTCGACGTCCGCGGCTCTGAAGGAGTCGTTATCGAGTTCGGCAAGTCCGAGCGCCGCGCGCAGCGCCGCGAGCGCGTCGGTTACGGTAACCTCGCCGTCGCCGTCCGCGTCGCCGGGCGTTACCTTCTTGATAACGTTTACGGCGAAGGTGGTCGTGATACCGTCGACGCTGACCGTCACGGTCTTTTCGCCGACGGAGGCGGAATCGAAGCCGCTCAGCTCGTAAGCGTCCGCGCCGAGGACCTCCTGCGTATCGTTATCGTAATACGCGGTGATTTCCATGCCGGTCGGGTCGAACTCCTCGCCCTCCTCGTATTCGAGCTTTGCCGGGAGCACGGTCACGGCAATGCTTTCAAGGGACTTGGGCGTTATTTCGATATCGTAGGTCGTCGTCAGGCCGCCGTAGGTCACGGTCAGGGTCTGCGGACCGGTGACGGTGTTATCGAAGTTGCTGACCATATCGACGGTCATGTTCACCGTTTCGGTGGTGCCGTCGGTGTAATGAACGGTCAATACGCCGCCGATGACGTTGAGCTTGCCCTTGCCCTCGAGGAAGGAGAGCTTGCGCGGAAGCGTCGTTATCTCGATGGAGTCGGGCTGTATGGGCGTGCCGTCCGCAAGCTCGAGCAGGTTGCCGCGGATCGCGGCGATCTCGTCCGCGGTCACGCCGATGGCGAGCAGGTAGCCCTCGCAGGCGTCCTTGAGCGTGCCGCCCGGAGCGTAATTGTCGATAAGCCACTTCGTCGTCTTGGTGACGCCTTCGTTCGACTTGATCGTGCGGCTGCTGCCGCCCGCGAATGAGGTCAGGAAGGTTATTTCGTAATCCCTGAGGATCTGATCCTCCGTGACGCCGACAAGTCCGAGCAGGAGCAGCGCGAGCGTACCGGTGCGGTCGCGTCCGTAGGTGCAGTGGAAATAAATCGGATAGTTATCCGGATTCGCGAAGGCGCGGATCGCGTTCGCCGTGCCCTGTACGTAGGTGCTCGTAAGGTCGGATATCGTCGTCTTTTCGGAGTTGTAGTACATCGCCGCGCCGTATTCGCCGGAAAGCCACCACTGAACGTCCGCTCCGAGCGGGGACTGCGTGTTCGAGCCCCTGCCGCGCAGGTCGACGTCGGTCTTTATGCCGAGGGATCTCGTCGCCTCAAGGCCTTCGGCGGTTATGCCTTCGAGCTCGGCGCCGCGGTAGACTATGCCGTATTTGACGCGGTATTTGCCGTCCGAGGTCTTCCAGCCGCCGAGGTCGCGGGTGTTCGTCACGCCGTCGATGAGCAGCGTGCGGAGCGTATCCTCGGTGTAGAAGAATCCGTAGGCGGCTTCGCCGCCCGCGTCAACCGACCAGAAGTACCAGGTATCGACGGGCAGGTTCTGAAGCGAAAGCTCGGTGCCCTGCACGACGTATTCATAAGCGTTCGTGAAATCCGGGATCCCGGTCGCGGCATCTATTTCGTCAGTAAGACGGACTGTGTAACTCTCGTGCGGCGCGCGGCTCGCCCAGCGCAGCACGACGGGATCGCGCGCGTACTGGTCGACGTGGGTGCCGAAGCCGTAGTAAACGCCGGAGTATTCGTCCGACTTGCCCGAGTAGTAATCGTCCTTCAGCAGCTCGTCGATCTGCCACGCGGCGTTCGCGACGGTCTCGCCCTGCGTCGGATAGAGCGCCATAACGCCGCTTTCGTCCATCGCGAGGAAATCGTCAAGCGCCTGGAGATCTTCGGAGGTTATTATGCCGTCGCAGTTCATATCCGCGGCGTATTTCGCGGCGCCTTCGGCCGTGACGCCGAGGTCGCGGATAAGCTCGAGGTCGTCCGCGTCGACGTCGCCGTCGAGGTCGACGTCGCCCTTGATTACGTTCGAGTAATCGGGCTCGACGCGCACGATCTGTTCGACCGTGATATCGTCATAGAGGAAGATTGAGCCGCCGTCGAGCGCGCCGAGGAAGAGCGTTATCTGCGTCGTTCTGCCGGTGTTGATCTCGAAGGAGACGTCCTCCCAGTCGCCGGAGGTGAAACTGAAAATATTGGTTGTGCCGTTGACGGGCTCGAGTACGTTATCGCCCTTCTGCACGCGGATCTGATGTCTGCCGGTGCCGCTGACGCGCTTGACCTTCGCGCTGATGCGGTAGTCGCTGACGGGCTCAACGCGGATATACTGCTTCGTGCTCTTGCCGGCGCCGTCCTGGCGCAGCGCGTAGGCGCTGCCGCCGTAACCGCCCGCGACGACGGAGGATAAGCTGTTGAGCTCCCAGCCCTCGGGCTTGCCGGCTTCGAAGCCGGCGTTGGTTATGTAACCCGCGACGCTGTCGTCGCTGAGCTTGCGGATGGTGATGTCGTCGTAAAGGACTACCGAAGCCGCGTCTTCAATATCGACGCGGACGTTTATCTTCGTGTTGTCTCCGCTGTTGAAGTCCCAGACGTGCCAGGTCCAGTCGGGAGTCACGTATCTGTGCCACGGGCTCGTTTTGTTCAGCGTTTCGAGCGTGCTCGTCGTCGCGCCCTTGGCGTTGCAGTAGTGCGCGCCGGTGCCGGCTTCGCGCTTGACCCACGCGGAAAGGCGGTAGTTCGTGTTCGGCTCGACCGTGACGTCCTGGTGGATCTTCGACCAGGCGCTGCCGGCGACTCTTACGCAGTAGCCGCTGCCGTCGTGGCCGCCCGCGATGACGGAGCAGGTGCTCGCCATCGTCCACGCGCCGGCTTCTCCGAGCTCGAAATCGCCGTTGGAGATATATCCGTCGTTGCTCGCCGTCGGGATCGGCTCGAGGACGATATCGTCATAGAGGAAGACGGAGTCGGGGTCTTCGATCGTCATACGCGGCTCGATGCTCGTGTTGCTGCCGCTGTTGAACTCCCACTTATGATACACCCACTCGCTGCCCGTGTATTTGAAATACTGCTTCGTGCCGTTTATCGCGCTTATCGAATCGCCGGCGGAGGTCTTGGCGTAGAGGTAGTGCGCGCCGGTGCCGGATTCGCGCTTCACCCAGCCGGAGAGGCGGTAGTTCGTGTTCGGCTGCACCTGCACGCTTTGCTGGTATATGCAAGCCCACTTGCTGCCGGCGACGCGCAGGCAGTAGCCGCTGCCGTTGTGTCCGCCCTCGACGACCGACATATTGCCGTACAACGTGGTCCAATTGCTCATGTCGCCGGTCTCGAAGTCGCCGTTGTAAAGGTAGCCGTCAAAGCTCGGATCCGTCGCCGAAGCGATGAGCGCAGGGATAACTCCCGCGCAGGAAACGACCATAGCCAGCGTCAGAACAAGCGCCAACAGGCGGCTGCCGAAAAGCTTCTTTTTCATAATACTGCCCCTTTCTGTTTACTGCCCGGGCTTAAATCAAAACGCATCCTTGAGTCCGACCGCGACGCGGAGAATATCGAGCGCGTCGGCAACGGTTATTTCTCCGTCGCCGTCAACGTCGCAGCAGGTAAGCATATCGGGAGTCTCCTCCGCGAGCTTCGCCGCGACGCGCAGCGCCATCAGCGCGTCGGAAACCGTGATAACGCCGTCGCCGTCCGGGTCGCCGGGCTTAAGCTTCCTGCTGACGTTCACCGTGAAGGTGTCGGTCAGCTCGCCGACGCTGACGGTGATGGTATGCTCGCCGACCGTGGACTCAAAGCCGGATACTACATACTCTTCGGCGGTAAGGACCGTCTGCGTATCGTTATCGTAATACGCCGTAACTTCAATGCCTGTCGGGTCGAACTCCTCGCCTTCCTCGTACTCGGTCTTGGTCGGGAGCACGGTAACGGCGATGCGCGTCATGCTCTTCGCGATTATCTCGACGTCGAAGGTCGCGGTGAACTCGCCGTAAGTGACGGTAAGCGTCTGCGGACCGACGACGGTATTATCAAGCGCGCTGACCATATCCGCGGTGAGCGCGACTTCTTCGGAGCTGCCGTCGCTGTAAGAAACGGTGATCACGCCGCCGTCGGCAACGAACCCGTCCTTGCCTTCAAGGTAGGTCGTCTTGGTCGGGAGCGTCGTGACGGCTATGCCGGTGGCCACGGGCGCCGGAGCGTTCACGGGCTCGAGCATGTTCGCGCGGATAGACGCGATCTCTTCATCCGTGAGGCCCGCCGTGAGCAGGTAGCCCTCGCAGGCGTCCTTGAGCGTTCCGTCGGTGGAGTAGTTTTCCACAAGCCAGTTCATGGTCCTGATCAGGATACTCGTATGTCCGGTCGCGGTGTTGCTGCTGCCGCCCCACGCGGAGAGGAAGGTCATTTCGTAATCCTTCAGAATATCATCGCGGGAAACGCCGAGCAGACCGAGCAGGAACATACCGACCGTACCGGTGCGGTCGCGGCCGTAACTGCAATGGAAGTAAGCCGGATAGTTCGCGGGGTCAGCGTAGGTACGGATCGCGTTGACCGTGCCCTTGACGTGATCGGTCTCGAGACGCTCGAGACTCGTGGATTCGGTGCCGTTATACATCGCGCAGCCGGCGGTATTGCCGAATATGTGCGTGATGCCGATATCGGCGAGGGGCTCGTCAACGCCTTCGCTTTTGCCGCGGAGGTCGACGTCGGTCTTCAGACCGAGGTCGAGGATCGCCTGCTTGCCGTCTTCAGTCACGTCATCGAACTTCGCGCCGCGGAACGCGACGTTGTATTTGACGCGGTATTCGCCGTCTTCCGTCAGCCAGCCGCCAATGTCGCGGGTGTTGGAAACGCCCTCGATCCAGAGGGTGCGGACCGTCTTGGCGGTGTGGAAGGTGCCGACGTCGGAGGCAACGGTCCCGAAGTCCACCATCCAATAGTAATCGGTATCGACGAGCAGGTTCTGTATCGACAGGGTCTTTTCGCCGGGTATGTTGTCGTTCTGAATCTGATAGCGCTTCGCGTCGTTCATGCCGGGATTATCCGCTAG
Organism: Clostridia bacterium; assembly: GCA_017616855.1. Taxonomy (GTDB): domain Bacteria; phylum Bacillota; class Clostridia; order Oscillospirales; family RGIG8002; genus RGIG8002. The sequence continues at coordinate 15,571 of JAFZXI010000035.1, forward strand.
ATATACGCTGTAGCTGCGGGCTCCGCCCGACGGGACAAGCCAGCGCAGCACGACCGCGTCGCGCGCGTACTGGTCCTTGCGGTTCGGAACGCCGGAATAGGCGTCCGACTTGCCGGGCGTGTAGTCGACGAGGAGCTCCTCGACCTGCCACGAGCCCTTGGCGACGGTCTCGCCGTTTATCGGATAGAGCGGTACGGCGGCGCCTTCGCCGGAGATATACTTGCGCAGCAGCGCGAGGTCGGCGGCGGTGATGCTGCCGTCGCAGTCAAGGTCGGCGGCGTAGGCGGCGGCGCCCTCGAGCGTCACCTCTCCGTCGAGGTGCTGCTGAAGCAGCGTCGCGTCGTCCTTGCCGAACTTGCCGTCGAGCGTGACGTCGCCCTTGATAACGTCGCTGTAGTCCGGGCCGAGAATCGGCGCCATCGTTATGTCGTCAAAGAGTATGACGGTGTTCGAATCGGACACCGTGAAACCGACGGTGACCTTCGCGGTCTTGCCGCTGTTGAAATCAAAGACAAACTCTTCCCAATCGCCGGAGGCCGGATTGATAAGTCCTTCGGTGCCGTTAATCGGCTCAATGACCGTATTGCCGCTCTTGACGGAGAGCGTGTCGGCGCCCGAACCGCTGACGCGCTTGGCGTGTACGGTTATGCGGTAGTCTGTCAGACCATCGACGAGAACGTCCTGCGTGACGGCCGCGCCCGCCTTGCCCGCGACGCTGAGCGCGTACGCGCTGCCGTTGCGTCCGCCTTCGACGACTGCCGTCGGGCTTTTGAAGACCCAGCCGCTGTCTCTGCCGGTCTCGAGGTCGCCGTTGGTGATGAAGCCGTCGAAGCTCGCGGTTCCGAGCTTTTCGAGCGTTATATTATCGTAAAGGAAGACGGAGTTGGCGTCTTCAATCTGGATATAGACCTTTATCTGCGAGTTGCTCCCGCTGTTGAATTCGTAAACGTGCTGCACCCATTCGTCGCCGGTATAGGTGAACCACTGTTTCGTTCCGTTAACGACCGCGAGACTGCCGCTGTTGGCGTCCTTCGCGGTGAGGTAATGCGCGCCGGTACCCGCTTCGCGCTTGACCCACGCGGAGAGGCGGTAGTCGGTATGCTCCTCGACGTTGACGAGCTGCGAGGCGGAAGACCACTGCGAGCCCGCGACGCGGAGCGCGAATTCGCTGTTATAGCCGCCGTTGACGACGTTCATGGTCGTCTTGACGCTCCATATACCCGGATCGCCGAGCTCGAAGTCGCCGTTTGAAATGTATCCGTCGAAGCTCGCGTTGCCGATTTCCTTCATCGAGATATCGTCGTAGATGAAGGCGGATTCGGCTTCCGCGACCATAAGATAAACGGTTATGCTCGTGAAATCACCGCTGTTGAATTCCCACTTGTGATACACCCAATCCTCGTCCATATAGTTGAACCAGTTGTGAGTACCGTTGATGGACGCGATCTTTTCATTATTCGGGCCCTGCGCGTAAAGGTAATGCGTACCGGTGCCGGCGTCGCGCTTGACCCAGCCGGAGAGGCGGTATTCGGTGTTCGGCTCGACAGAGATAGTCTGCTTGACGTGCGACCACAGAGAACCCGCGACTCTGATCGCGTAGCCGCTGCCGTTATGGCCACCCTCGACGAGACGGGAACCGCTGTTCAGCGTCCAGCCGTTGGTATCGCCGACCTCGAAGTCGCCGTTCGAGATGAATCCGTCGAAACTCGGCTTCGGCAGCGGAGCGAGGGTTATGTCGTCATAAAGGAAGACGGAATTCGCGTCCTCAATCATCATATAGAGAGTGATGCTGGTGTAGTTTCCGCTGTTGAACTCCCATTTATGATATACCCAGTCCGCGTCGGTATAGACGAACCACTGTTTCGTGCCGTTTATCGCGGTGAAGTTGCCGCCGTCGCCGTTTTTGGCATAAAGGTAATGCGCGCCGGTGCCGGATTCGCGCTTCACCCAGCCGGAGAGGCGGTAGTCGGTGTTCGGCTCTACGGTGATCACCTGCTTGACGTGCGACCACTGACCGCCCGAAACGCGAAGCGCGTAGGCGCTGCCGTTATGGCCGCCCGCAACGATCGACGAGCCGCTGTTGAGCGTCCACGGGCTCTTCGTGCCCGTTTCAAAGTCGCCGTTGTAAATGTAGCCGTCAAAGCTCGGATCCGCCGCCGAAGCGGTGATGAACGGGATCGCTCCCGCGAAGGATACGAGCATTGCGAGCGTCAGAATAAACGCTAACACTCGGCTGACGAAAACTGTTTTTTTCATAGTGGGTTCTCCTTCCTTTGCGCCTTTGCGGCGCGATATGAAGACGTCCCGCGCCTCTGCGTCGGTGATTCGCATCGGCGGCGCGGCATACAATCCTACAATTTTATTCTACCATTCTTTAATAATATAGTCAAGTATTAATATATATACACCCGTTCCCCGCCCGTTTCTGACACGAAAAACGGCAGCCCGTTCGGGCTGCCGTTTGCCGTTATTATTGCTTATTCCGTGAAGCGCGCACGCGCTCCGCCGCGGACTCAAAACGCATCCTTGAGCCCGACCGCGACGCGGAGAATCTCCAGCGCGTCGGCAACGGTTATTTCGCCGTCGCCGTCAACATCGCAGCAGGTAAGCATCGCGGGAGTCTCCTCCGCGAGCTTCGCCGCGATACGCAACGCTGCAAGCGCGTCGGAAACCGTGATAACGCCGTCGCCGTCCGGGTCGCCGGGCGTCAGCTTTCTGCTGACATTCACGGCAAAGGTATCGCTGAACTCGCCGACGCTGACGGTTATCGTATGCTCGCCGACCGTGGACTCAAAGCCGGATATTACGTACTCTTCCGCGGTAAGGACCGCCTGCGTACCGTCATCGTAATACGCGACGACTTCCATACCGGTCGGGTCGAACTCATCGCCTTCCTCGTATTGCCACTTGGGAAGCACGGTGACCGCGATGCCGGTCATTACCGGCTCGGCTTCGTCCACCGGCTCGAGCAGGTTCGCGCGGATTGCCGTCATCGTCTCGGCGCTCATGCCCGCGGCGGAGAGATATCCTTCAACCGCGCTCTGAAGCGTCTTGCCCTGACCGTAGTTCTCCACTACCCAGTCAATAGTCTTGTTAAGCTGCGCGAGATGGCCGGAGGCGCTGATGCCTCCGCCGCCGAACTCGGAGAGGAACGTCATTTCATAATCCTTCTGTATATCGACGCGCGAAACGCCGAGCAGACCGAGAAGCAGGAAGCCCATGGTACCCGTACGGTCGCGGCCGTAGCTGCAATGGAAGTACGCGGGGAACTTGCTGCTGTTCGCGTAAACGCTGATAGCGTTGACCGTCGCCTTCACGTAGTTGCTCGTCAGGTCGCTGATGGAACTTGCGTCTTCGGTATAGTACATCGCCGCGCCGTTCTTTCCGGCGAGGAACCATTCGGCGAGGTCGCCGAGCGGCGCCTGGACGCCTTCGTTCTGGGTGCGCAGGTCGACGTCGGTCTTCAGGCCGAGGTCTGCGACCGCGGCTCTGCCCGCGTCGGTGATCTGATCGAATCTCGCGCCGCGGAAAGCGACGTTGTATTTGACGCGCATCGTACCGTCCTCGGTCAGCCAGCCGCCGATGTCACGGGTGTTGGAAACGCCCTCGATCCAGAGGGTTCGCACCGTGTTTTCGGTGTGGAACCTGCCGACCGCGGAACGCGTTCCGCCCGCGTCGACAGCCCAGTAGTAGTCCGTGTCGACGAAAAGGTTCTGAAGCGTAAGCGACTCTTCCTGCGCCAGATAAGTCTTGGCGTTGCGGAGCTGCGGGTTATCCGCTACGAGCACGGTGTAGCTGCGCTGCGGGATCTCGCTGATCCAGCGGAGCACGACGTCGTCGCGCATATACTGATCCTTGCGGGCCGCTACGTTGGAATAAGCGTCCGTCATACCCGGCTCGTAATCGTCGTCAAACAATGCCGCGACCTGCCACGACGCCTTCGCGACCGTCTCTCCCCTGATCGGGTAAAGCGCGGCTACGCCGGTATTCAGGTATTCGCCGAGGAGCGCGGCGTCGGCGGCGTCGACAGTGCCGCTGCAGTCCATATCGGCGGCGTAGAGGGCTCTGTCTTCAAGCTGCGCCTCGCCCGCGATGAAGCTGTCCATCAGCGCGCTATCGTCTCTGTCAATCACTCCGTCGAGCGTAAGGTCGCCCTTCAGAACGTCATCGTAAACCGGGCCGGTGATCTCTTCGAGCGTGATATCGTCGTAATAGAAGCTCGCGCCGGTATCAACCACCTCAATGAAAACGGTTATCTGCGACGCGGGACCGCTGTTGAAATCGTAAACGTGCTCTATCCATACTCTCTCGGTCTCGTTGATGATGCCGTCGGTATCGTTGATGGGCTCGATGAGCGTATCGCCGCGCTGCACGTATATCTTCTGACTGCCGCTTCCCCTCGCGCGCTTGCTGTACACGGTAAGGCGGTAATCGGTCCTGCCTTTGACTCTTATCGACTGTCTGACGTTCTGTCCGGCGTTGCCGGTTATCTTAAGGCAATACGCGCTGTCGTTCATTCCGGTCTTGGTGAAGCTCGAAAGACTGTTTATCAGCCAGCCGCCGGATATGCCTGTATCAAAGCCGCCGTTTCTTATCTTGCCGTCGGTATTTTCATCGGGCAGCTCCTCGAGCAGCAGATCGTCATAAAGGAAGACCGATTCGGGATCTTCAACGGTCATAAGAATCCTGACGATAGTATCGGAGCCCGTGTTGAAATCAAGAACGTGCTGAATCCAGCCGTCGTAAGAATAGGTGAACCACGTCTGCGTACCGTTCAGACGGGCGCAGTTTTCGTGGGAAAGATTCTGAGCGTAGAAATGGTGAGCGCCCGTGCCCGAAACACGTCTTACCCAACCCGAAAGGCGATAGTTCGTGTCCGCTTTGACGGTAACGTCCTGATAACTGCTCGACCACTTGCCGCCGCTTACGCGTACGCAGTAGCCGCTGCCGTCGTGACCGCCCGAGACTATCGACGCCCCGGAGCTGAGCGACCACGAGCCGGCCGCGCCGGTCTCGAAGTCTCCGTTGTGAATATAGCCGTCAAAGCTCTCCGCTACTGCCGCGGAAGCGGGCAGCGTTGCCGCGAACGACAAGAGCATCGCAAGCGTGAGAACAACCGCCGTCAAACGGCTGAAGGTAACCGTCTTTTTCATGATAGTGATCCCCTTTCCGAACGCTCCGCCCTTCTTTCCCGTAAACCGGGCCCTGCCGTGCGCCGGGCAGAGCGTTATATTATTCTCTTAAGTTTATTATACACTTTTTCGCCCGTCCAGTCAAGGCGCAATTTACAGACTTCAAAAGCCGCGTTATGCAAAACGCGGCTTTCGGATAAATGTTTGATTATTGCCTTTCGTACGGACCGGAACGCTCCGAAATCTACGCAAGCGCGCTCTCGTCCGTGAGTTTCGCCGCGACGCGGAGTATTTTCAAAGCGTCGGCCACCGTGATCTCGCCGTCGCCGTCGACGTCGCACACGGCAAGCAGTTCCGGTGTGGAATCTCTGAGCTTCGCCGCTATGCGCAGCGCGACAAGCGCATCCGCGACCGTGATTTCGCCGTCGCCGTCGGCGTCGCCGCGCTTGACTCCCTTTGTCACGGTCACGGTGAACGTCGCCGTGAAGCCGCCGGCGCTTACCGTGATTGTATGCTCGCCCGCGACCGACTCAAAACCGGCGATCGAATAATCCGCATCCGTAAGCGCCGCGCGGTCTCCGTTATCGTAGTCGGCGGTAACTTCAAGTCCGGCGGGATCGAACTCTTCGCCTTCTTTATACTCCAGTTTTGCCGGGAGACTTGTCAGCGTTATACCCGTAATACTCTTGGGAGTTATCTCGACCTCGTAGGTCGTTGTCGCTCCCATATAAGAGACCGTCAGCGTCTGAGGTCCGACGACTGTATTATCGAAACCGCTGACCATGGATTTATCCATCCATATGCTTTCCGTAATGCCGGTATTGTAGCGCACGGTTATCATACCGCCGACGACGTTGAGTTTGCCCTTGCCCTCGAGGAAAGCGAGTCTGCGCGGGAGCGTCGTAACCTCTATGGATTCGGCCTTAAGCGGCTCGCCGTCTGCCGTTTCGAGCAGGTTCTTGCGGATGGCAAGTATCTCGCTGTCTTTAAGACCCGCGGCAAGCAGATACAGTTCCGTCGATTCTTTGAGAGAATCCGCGGGGTAGTTTTCCATTATCCAGTTCATCATCTTTGTAACCGCTTCGTCGGATCTTATCGTCGTGTTTTTATCGCCCATCACGGAGGTCAAAAAGGTTATCTCATAATCGCAGACTATATCGTAATACGATACGCCGAGCAGTCCGAGCAGCAGGACGCCCACAGTGCCGGTGCGGTCGCGTCCGTAGGAGCAATGGAAGCACGCCGGCAGGTTGGACGCATCCGCGAATACGCGGAGGGCGTTTATCGTGGCCTGGGTGTACGAGCCGGTCAGCTTGCTGATACTGTTGCCGCCGTCTTTGCTGTAATACATAGCCCCGCCGTCCGGGCCCGCGCGCAGCCATGTCACGCCGTCGCCGAGAGGCGCGGTAAGTCCTTCGCCGTCGGCGCGCAGGTCGATATCGGTCTTCAGCCCGAGCTCGGCGACCGCGGTCCTGCCGGCGTCGGTTATGTGGTCGAAATGCGCGGCGCGGAACGCGACGTCGTATCGCACTCTTGCCAAACCGTCCTCAGTCAGCCAGCCGCCGAGGTCGCGGCCGTTGGAAACGCCCGAAATCCAGAACGTACGAACGGTCTTCGCGGTGTGGAAGGTAGCGACCGATGAAAGTATGCCGTCAATCTCCACCGCCCAGTAGTAATCTGTATCGACGAGCAGATTTTGCAGCGTATACTGCATACTCTGCGCCGTATAGGTCCTGGCGTTCTCAAGCTCGGGGTTATCCGCGAGAAGCACCGTGTAGCTGCGCTGCGGGATCGTGCAGGTCCAGCGCAGCACGACGTCGTCGCGCTTGTAGGTATCCTTGTGAGTGCCCAGCCCGAAGTATACGTCGGTGTATTCGTCCGATTTGCCGGGATAGTAATCGTGAAGCAGCTCTTCGACCTGCCAGGCGCCTTTCGCGACGGTCTCGCCGCTTGCCGGATAGAGCGGCAGCGCTTTCGAACCTTCGAGTGAAAGATACGCGCGGAGCAGCGCGAGGTCGGCTTCATCAGCAGCGCCGTCGTAGTTCATATCCGCGGCGTACGCGGCGGCGCCTTCAAGGACAGTCCCATCCGCGACCGCGCTCTCGAGCACGGCAAGGTCGCTTTCGTCGACGTTATAGTCGCCGTTGGCGTCGCCCTTCTCTACGGCGGAATAGTCCGGCTCGTTCTTTTTTATTTTTTCGATCTTGACATCGTCATAGAGGAAGGACGCTTCCCCTTCGAGCGATTCGAGCGCGAGCGTAATCTGCGCCGTCGCGCCGGTGTTGAACTCGACGACGTGCTCCTCCCAGTCGGAAGAGGCGTCGTTTATCGCGGCGCTCGCCAGCACGGCTCCGCTGTTCGCCTTGCTCACGCGAAGCTGATGGCTGCCTTCGCCCGAAACGCGTTTGGTGTGAACGGTTACGCGATAGTCGGTCATGCCTTCGACTCTGAAAAACTGCCTCGCTTTTTCGCCCGCTCCGTCGACCTTCAGCGCGTAGGAGCTGCCGTTTCTGCCGCCCGCGACGACGGAAGCCGCGGCGGTGAGCAGCCAGCCGCTCGCCGCGCCGGTCTCGAAGTTGCCGTTGTTGAGATAACCGGAAACGCTCGACGGCTCGAGCTTGCGGAGGTTGATATCGTCATAGAGGCATATCGACGCGGCGTCCTCGATATCTATGCGGACGTTGATCGTCGTGTTGTCTCCGCTGTTGAAATCCCAGACGAACCAGAACCAGTCCGGCGTCACGTATCTGTGCCACGGGTTGGTACTGTTCAGCGTTTCGAGCGTGCTGACGCTGTTGCCCTTGGCGTTGAAATAGTGCGCGCCGACGCCGGCTTCGCGCTTCACCCAGCCGGAGAAGCGGTAGTCGGTGTTCGGCTCGACGTTCACGTCCTGATGGGCCTTCGAATACGCGGATCCGGCAACTCTGAGGCAGTAGCCGCTGCCGTCATGGCCGCCGGCGACGACCGAATAGGTGGCCGGAATATTCCACGCTCCGGCGGTGCCGGTCTCAAAATCGCCGTTCAGAATATATCCGTCAAAGCTCTGCTCCGCGGATGCGGCGGCGCCGAGCGGGACCGCTCCCGCGCAGGATATTACTATCGTCAGAGTCAGAACAAAGGCGGCTATACGGTTTCCGATAAATGTCTTTTTCATAATAACGTCTCCTTACGCCCGGAGTTGATAATCAACTTAAAGTGTATCCGCCAGTTTGGCGGCAACGCGGAGTATCTTGAGCGCGTCCGCGACGGTGATCTCGCCGTCGTTGTCGACGTCGCCTATCGCGATATCTTCAGCCGTCGGCTCAACAAGCTTCGCCGCGATACGCAGCGCTTTCAGCGCGTCCGCGACAGTGATCTCGCCGTCGCCGTCCATGTCGCCGCGCGCGGCGGCGCTCGCAACGGTAACCGCGAAGCTGTCGGAAAACTCTCCGACGCTGACGGTCACGGTGTGTTCGCCCGCGGTCGATTCGAAGCCGGAGATCTCATACGCCCCGGCGTCCAGCGCCTCGGAGGCGCCGTTATCGTAATACGCGGTTACTTCCATGCCGGCGGAATCGAACTCCTCGCCCGCGACGTATTCAAGTTTAGTCGGGAGCACGGTGACGGCTATGCCGGTCATCTGCTTCGCGACGATATCGACGTTAAACTGCGCGGTTTGTCCGGCGTAGGTGACCGTCAGAGTCTGCGTTCCGGGAACGGAGACGTCAAAGCCGCTGATCATATCAACGCCCATGCGAAGTTCCTTCCTCGCGCCGTCGCTGTAATTCACCGCGATCCTGCCGCCGGCGAGGTCGAGCAGGTCTTTGCCTTCGATATAAGAGGTCTTCTCCGGCGCGGAGATTATCTCGATGCCGGTTTCGACCGCGGCCGCGGGGACGGGTTCGAGCATATTCGCGCGGATCGAAGCGACTTCTTCGGCGGTCAGCCCCGCTTCGAGCACGTACTGCTCTACGTTCTCCTGAAGCGTCGAGCACTTGTATCTGTTCTGCAGCCAGCTGATCGTCCTGTTGAGGATATCGGTATGCCCGACGGCGCTGAGTCCGCCGCCGCCCCACTCGGAGAGGAAGGTCATCTCGTAATCCTTCTGGATATCGACCTTGGAAACGCCGAGCAGTCCGAGCAGGAGCAGTCCGAGCGTGCCGGTGCGGTCGCGGCCGTAGCTGCAATGGAAATACGCGGGATAGTTCGCCGGGTTCGCGTAGGCGCGGAGCGCGTTTATCGTACCTTTGACGTGGTTGCTGCCGAAGCGCTCGATGCTGGTCGAGTCGGTGCCGTTATACATCGCGCAGCCGTAGGTGCTGCCGAAAATGTGGTTGACGCCGATGGAAGCGAGCGGTTCGTCTACGCCCTCGTTGTGTCCGCGGAGGTCGACGTCGGTCTTAAGACCGAGGTCGAGAATCGCCTGCTTGCCGGCGGGGGTTATGTCGTCGAACTTCGCGCCGCGGAATGCGACGTCGTATTTGACGCGGTACTGTCCGTCCGCGGTCTTCCAGCCGCCGAGGTCGCGGGTGTTGGAGACGCCTTCTATCCAGAGCGTGCGGATTGTATCCGCCGTGTGGAACGTGCCCGTTTCGGAGCGCGCGCCGTTCACTTCTACCGCCCAGTAGTAGTCGGTATTCACAAACAGATTCTGTATCGAGAGCGTCGGCTCGGTTACGGTATAGGTCTTCGCGCCGGTCAGCTCCGGGTTATCCGCGAGCAGGACGGTATAGTTTTGCGCCTCGCCGCCGAACGCCCAGCGCAGGACGACCGGATCGCGCATGTATTCGTCCGTGCGGTAGCTGATGCCGGAGTAATCGTCCGTCTTGCCGACGGTGTAATTCGTGAGCAGTTCTTCCACCTGCCAGGACGCTTTCGCGACGGTCTCGCCGCTTATCGGATAAAGCAGCACCGCCGCAGCCGTACCGCTGCGCAGGTAGACGCGCAGCAGGGACGCGTCGTCTTCGTTCACGACGCCGTCGCCGTTCATGTCGGCGGCGTATTCCGCGGCGCCTTCCGCCGTTTCAAGACCTCTAATGAAGTCTTCGGCAAGCGCGAGGTCGGCTTCGTCTATGACGCCGTCAAGCGTCGCGTCGCCCTTGAGCACGGCGCTGTAATCCGGTTTCGGTATCTTCTCCATGGTTATATCGTCATAGACGAATATCGAACCGGCGTTATCGACCTGTATGCAGACGGTCAATATGCTCGCTCTGCCGCTGTTGAATTCAATGGAGTGTTCCTTCCACTGCTTTGCGGTGTAGGTTATCTTGCCGTCGGTGCCGTTGATTGTCGCGAGCACGGTATCGCCTTTTTTCACGAGGAGGCGATGGCTGCCCTTGCCGCTGACGCGTCTGACGTGAACCGTCAGGCGGTAATCGGTAAGACCTTCGACGACGACGTTTTGCGTGATGGATTCTCCGGCGGCGCCGCCGAGCTTCAACGCGTAACCGCTGCCGTTATAGCCGCCGGTTACGATCACCGCGTCGGAGCCGGTCGTCCAGCCGCCGGCGCTGCCGGTCTCGAGGTCGCCGTTAGTAATGTAGCCGTCGTAGGTCGCGGTGCCGAGCTTCTCAAGCGTTATGTCGTCGTAAAGGAAGACGGAGTTGGCGTCTTCCACGGTCATATATATCTTTATCGAAGTGTATGTGCCGCTGTTGAACTCCCAGACGTGATGCACCCACTCGGTGGTCGTCTGGTTGAACCACTGCTTCGTGCCGTTAATCGCGGTGATCGAGCCGCCGTTGGCGTCCTTGGCGTAAAGGTAGTGGGCGCCGGTGCCGGAAACGCGCTTAACCCAGCCGGAGAGGCGGTAGTCGGTGTGCGCTTCGACGGTCACGGTCTGAGAGGCGGAGGTCCACTGGCTGCCCGAGAACTTGAAGGCGTAGTCGCTGTCGTGGCCTTCGGCGACGACCTCCGAGGGACTCTTTACGGTCCACGGAGCCGCGTCGCCCGTCTCGAAGTCGCCGTTGTAGATATAGCCGTCGAAGTTCATCGGCAGCAGTTCTTTTATCGCTATATCGTCATAGAGGAAGACGGAATCCGGGTCCTCTATCACCATATCGATATTTATCGTGGTGTAGCTTCCGCTGTTGAACTCCCACTTATGCATGACCCAGTCTTCGTCCATATACGTGAAGTACTGTTTCGTGCCGTTTATGGCGCTGATGGACTGGTCGTTCGGTCCTTTGGCGTAAAGGTAGTGGGCGCCGGTGCCGGAAACGCGCTTAACCCAGCCGTAAACGCGGTAGTCGGTGTTGGGTTTGACGGTTATCGCCTGCTTGACGTGGGACCACGCTTTTCCCTCAACTCTGAGCGCGTAACCGCTGCCGTTGCGGCCGCCGGCAACTATGGCGGAACTGCCGCCAAGCTGCCACGGACTCGCCTCGCCGGTCTCGAAGTCGCCGTTCACGACGCAGGCATCGTTATCCGTAACCGCGGCCGCGGCGGGAACGACTCCCGCAAAGGTCAGCGCCATCGCAATAACGAGCAGCGCCGCAAGAAAGCGTCTTGTAATCGTTTTCTTCATAGTATATACTCCTTTCGCGGCGTCCGCCGACTGAAAAACGTTCTTTCGTCCGGCGGAACACAATATCCCGCTGCCGTTTCATAACGCCCGAAGCAGATAACAGAGGCATATGGAACAGCATAATATTACATTATTATTGTAACGCTTTTTAACCGTTTCGTCAAGGACGCATTTGCCGCGCTTTTCACCTTTTGATCACAGCGCGTTTTTTAAGGGTTGACAACGCCAAAACCGCCCGAAAATCACATAATATTAGTAATATTCATATGAATATCACTAATATTTTAATATATGATTAAGTTCCGCGTCAACGTTGACATTGTACACCGTCAAATCGCGAGCCCGCGAAGCCGCATTGCAGCGCGGTTTGCGGCATTACCTCTGCTCTGGAGGCGATGGAAATCGTAAAAACGGTGATTTCATCGTCCGAAACCGCTCGAAAAACATCAAAAACCGCGCATTTCTGCACGGTTTTTGTCAATATCTATCCGGTTTTGCGTTCAAACATCTGCATTTTATCCTGCTCGACTGCGCAAAGCGACTCTCGGGATACGGCAATTACTGTATTATTATATTCCGTCCGCGCTTCAGCGGCATACTCATACCGCGGAACTCGAACTCGCCCTCAAGGTCGGTTTCGACTATGAAAGCGGCGTTGTTTTCGGTCTTCTCGAAGCTGACGGAGACAAGGCCTTTCGGCGTGTCGATATGCCCGGACGCCTTGCACACCTGCGGGATATCGACCGGCTTGACGACCAGTTTTTCCCAGCCGCGCGAACCCTCCGGCTGACGGATGCCGAGGATATAACGGAATAAATACCTGTCGGACGAGCCGAACATCGGGTGATCGAGCGAACGGTCCATATCCCAGTGCTCGCAGAGCGTCGTCATGCCGTGGTTTCTCCACCAGCCGAAGCTGTTTTCCTTCTCCGACGTCATCAGCATATACGCGAGGTCTTCCCTGCCGCGCTCGAAGAGCAGGCGCAGGGTGATATCGGTGCCGAAAATGCCGGTATAAAGGCATTTCTTTTCCTCTACGGCGGCGACGAGGTTATCCCAAGTCCGCTTGTCGCCGAGACCGAGATCGACCGCGTAGCAGTTGCCGAAAAGCGTGTTTTCCGCGAAATCTCCGGTGGCTTCGTCGTAGTAGTTCTTGACTATAACGTCGAGCATATAGCGCTTTTTCGCCTCGAAGGCGGGGATGTCTTCATCTTTGCCGAGCGCCTTCGCGGCTTCTATCGCCCTGTTCAGCGAGCGGACGTAGAAATATGCGGTGACGTAAGGCGGCGGGAGCAGTACGTTCATGCGCTCCGTCCAGCCGATCGGGACCGCCCATTCGCCGAGCCAGCTCATGCGGTCCTCGGGATTGACGTACATTATGCCGTCGGTGCTGACGCTGTCGAGGTATTCGAAGTATTTTTTCGCCTGCGGATACATCTCCGCAAGCGGCGAAATATCGCCGTACTGACGCCAGAACTGATACGGCACCTCGATTATCGCGCAGCCCCAGCCGCCGGGTCCGCCGCCTGACGGGATATACGGCGCGGTGTGCTGCACGTGGCCGCTTTTTCTGTCCTGGCAGTCGGAAATATCCTTCATCCACTTGCGGTAAAAGTTCTCGCAATCGAGGATATTCATAACCGCTTCGCAGGTCAGCTCGCCGTCGCCGGTGTAGCCGCGGCGCTCCATATGCGGGCAGTCCGAAGGGATGCCGCCGTGCATATTATTTAGCTGCGTGCGGACGAATGCGTCGTGATACCAGTTAAGCATATCGTCGTTGCACTCGAAGGCGGCGGTGACGGCGACGTCGGTGTGTATCTCCTCGACGCGCAGCACCTTCGCGCAGTCGCTTATCTCAAAGTAGCGGAAGCCCGACCACTTGAACATTTCGCTGTATTCGCGGACTCCGCGGCATTCGTATTTCATCCACTGCCAGTGGTGGTATTTCGGGTCGATCTCGCCCTCCGGTGTAACGTTTTCGCTGTGGCGAATGCCGACGCCGCAGGGGCCGTCGGTCGTGAAGACAACCCTGCCGGTGATGTTTTCGCCGACGTCGTAGGTGATATGCCCGTCGCGGCGGGAGATCTCTTTAGGGATGATATTTCTTATTATCCTGTCGGGCGGGCAGTCTGAGAAGTAATAGTCGGTATCCGGCACGTCGGTCAGCTTGACCGGCTTCCAGCCCGTGAAGGCGCATTCCGGCTCGGAGGCGTCGGGGATATAATAGGCGTCGTCCTGTATCTCGCAGCAGTAGAGATTGCAGCTGAGCAGCGGAGACTGCGCCCAGACGGCGCTTTCGTCCGAGACGAGCTCGCTGCCGTCGCCGAAGACGACGCGCCACGCCGCCTTCACGACACCGTATGGCTTTATCCATTCGTCCTCCTGCTTCTGCATATCGCCGTGGGCGTACCAGCCGGGGCCGAGGTGGACGCAGAGCGCGTTTTTGCCGTCGACGAGGTAGTCGCTGATGTCGTATTTGACGGGATAGGTGCGGCTGCCGAGCTCTTCGCCGTCGTTCTTCACGCAGAGGAGGTTCGGGTTGTAGTGGTAGCAGCTGTTTAAAGGCAGGAAAAACTCGTCGCCGACGCGCCTGCCGTTGATATAAAGGTTGGCGTATCCGAAGCCGCAGAGCGTAATTTCGGCGCTTTTGCAGGGCGCCTCGAACTCCGCGCGGATATAGGGCGAAATGCACCCTTCCTCGCAGGTCACCCATTTGGCGTTTCCGAATACCTCGTTGAACTTCATACGGCTCCCCCATTATTTGCATTAAATGAATTGTTAATCTGTTCAGTAGCGTTATTAACGCGTTCAAGAAAACAGTCTGGACTTATTCCTAACAAATCAAGAATTATCAATCTATACATAATAGAAAGCTTGAGTGTGTATTCCCAGCACTGTTCCCCATTTAAAACATTACACTTGTTCTTTGAATGAGCTACTCGCACTCTAGTATTTATCATTTTAGAAACAATGGCTTCCGTATCACCATCATCATTTTCTTTTTTGAATACTACTCCACCGTATTTTTCAATAACAGACTCCATTTTCTCATTCATATCTGCTTCTGCTGAATAATCTATTATCCCTTTTCTCTTTAGTAAACCTGCAAGCGGTTCAAAACACTGAAATTGCAAAAAGAAGCGCAGATCAACCGGGAAATTAATGCTACAATTTGAATACAAATACACATTATGCAACAGAGTTATGTCGCTAAATAACTCATTCCATTTATTTAGGATGTTTTTATATGCTTCTTCCTTTAGGTTCCCCAACCAAAACAAGTCTTTTTCAAACTGATTATGGCTATTATAGCAATCAACCAATCCATCAATTATTTCTGTCTTTTTGATGAATTCACCATTATCTTCTAAGAAGTAAATCTCTTTAATTTTGTAAAATGAACCCTCAAACAACATATTAAAGCAATGTATATTCAAAAACAAATCAACAAATGCGCTCGAATCGTGCGGTTTATCTAACACGATTTGAATCATAATCTGTTTTAGCTCTTTTTCAATGGTAATGGTATAACGATTAGATTTATACCACATAACAAATTGATTTGTTACGACATTATAAAACCTATGCGTCTCAAGATTTACTCTAATACCCAATACTTGCTCATCTATCATCGCATTCGCTCCCATTCAATAACTCCCAGTGAAACCCTTGAGAGGTTTTTGTCTTTCCATAGCAAGCTTTAGCGATAGAACTCCTAGTGCATCCGTATACTTTAGCTGCTTGAGAAAAAGAATCAAACACTTCTCCTGTGTCGGAATTGCGTACTCGGCAGCGATACTTGCTTTGCCTATTTCGCGTTTTATTATCCACATATGCCCAGTGATATCCATAAACCTTTTTGTTTGAATTTTGGCATCCTCTAAAAATACCGGATTTAAGCCCACCACAAGACTTCCCTGCAGAATCCAAACTATCAAAAATCTCGCCAGTATCAAGGTTAATTACCGACCGCGAAACTGCTTTTTTTGTCTTTTCTTTTCCACATTCTGGGCAACCAGTTCCATTCACCCTATGATTAACTGCAGCCAAATAGCTATGACCATTTGGGCATATCCACCAATACTTTTTTGTGCTGCCGGATGAAATAGAAGTAATATCTGCATCGTTCTTTTTATAATCCCACTCAGAAGCTATTTCCGGGTGCAGATCTAAAAGCCCATTCTTTTTTGCTGCCGCTAAAGAGTGTTTTTTTGCTATAATCTCTAACCTACATTTCGGGCAACCATTACCTGCGGATCGACTATAAACATATGCTTGCCATTCATGACCACATTTACTGCATTTCCACCACGCTTTCAATGCCATTCCTGGTGTAACCGTTCTGATACTTATAGGTTGGTTTTTGGTACTATGCCATTCAGCTGCGAGCTCGGGCATTGTGTTAATAATCGATTCGCTTTCTCTTTCTTTTAATGTTAATGCTTTTATATCATAATAGTCATGCTCAACATCAATTCTACAAATAGGATCAATCTGCAACAATGCAAACAGCATAGCTATAGCTTTGTTTAATGAACTTTTGTCGTTTTCATTTATAAAGATTGTTTCGGCATATTTAGTTTTACATAACGATTCATCACGGATTCTAATAAAACGCACACCCATCGATTGACACAATTCATCTTTTTCGTTATCTTTAATTACTATTCTCTCTTTTGAATGATAATACAAACCGTCATATTCAATCGCTGTAAAAACTGAAGGAATCAGTATATCAACCTCAAATCCAAGCGACTTATCTCTACTAATAGCATCTTTAAAGTGTTTTTTTATATAGTAATATACTGCTTGTTCAGGAAACGACGTTCCTGCTTTACTACAAACCGGACAACCTGTACCCCTAGCTCTGTCTGCAATAGTAGCTGCCCATCCGTAAGAGCATATCTGGCATTTCCAAAAGTGTTTCTTTCCGCTATGAGCAAAAACATCACTAGGTGTCAACGGGCTGTTTTTCTCATAGTCCCACTCTTGAGCTAGAATAGGATAAAGTGTTGCTAAATCGTTTTTCCCTTTAATTACTATTTTTTTGTTACAGTATGGGCAACCTCTATTGTTATATGTTCTATTTGCTATTCGTGCTTTGTAGGTATGCCCATTATTACATTTCCACCACACCTGCATATGCGAAGCAGGAGTTACATCAAATGGTGTAACTTCCCCGTTAAGATCTATATCCCACTCTTTCGCTATACTGGGGAACAACGTATTAAGGTCATTAATACCCTTTATTAGTTTCCCCATGTTTTCACCACTTCCTGCGGAACGTGCGCAGATACGCTTTCCGTTCGTCGCTGACGCGGAAGCTCTCGCACGCCTTCTGTATCGCTTTGTTGTGAGTCCACTTATCCGGCAGGCCGCGCTCGATGAACGGCAGCACCGCCTCGTATTGCTTCGCGAGCGCGGTCGCGAAATACCACGCCGCCATCATCTTGACGTAGTATTCGTCGCTCTCCACGGACGCGACGAGCGCCGGATACTCCGGCTTGAACGCTTCGTCGAGGAAGAACGCCATCAGCATCCGCATACCGTAGCGCACGGTGTAAGGCCGCTCCGAAGCGAGCCATTCGCGCGCCTTCGCCTCGAGCCGCGGAAGGTCCTTTTTCAGCGCCTTCGGCGTCACGCAGTCGCAGACCGCCCAGTTATCGACGAAGGGCAGGAAGCGCTCGACCTCCGCGAGACATTCGCCGAAGCCGCGCACGCGCTCGACGAGGAAGCCGTGGAGCAGGTTTTCCTCGTGATAATCGTGCGGCAGGACGGCGAGCAGCTCCGCCGCCTGCGGAGTCCCCGCCGCCTCCTTCGCGAGCGCGCGGATAGCGGGCAGGCGCACGCCGAGGATGCGCTCCTTCGGCAGCGTCGGCAGCAGCTTCGCGGTGAATTCGCGGTATTCCGGCTCGGCGAGAGCCGCGAGGCGTTCGGTAAGTTCCATATCTTCTCCTGTTTACAGCTCGACGCGTTTTTTTACGATTTGAGCGAGTTTATACGCGCCGAGGATCTTCAGCACGTCCGGCACGATATAAGGCAGCACGCAGAGCGTCAGCGCGCTCCGGACGCCTACGCTTCCGGTATCGCGTGTGTAAACGTAAACGAACCACGCCGTTCCGAACGCGTAGCAGAGCAGCAGCGTGCCGAAGGCGACGAGCAGGTCGCGCCATGCGGAGCGCTTTTTAATCAGCGAAAACGCGAGCCAGCAGACGAGCGCGGCGAGCAGAAAGCCCCAGATATAGCCGCCGGTCGGGCCGAGCAGCGCGGGTAAACCCGGCTTGAAGCCTGAGAAGACCGGCGCTCCGATAAGCCCGAGCGCGATATGCAGCGCGACGGCGAGCGTCCCCTTCAGCCCGCCGAGCATGAAGATCGCGGCGTAAACGCCGAATATCTGCAGCGTGAACGGCACCGACGGGATCGGTATCGTTATCCACGAGCATATCGTTATGACTACCGCCGCGAGAGCGATCTCGACGGCGGCTTTTATCCTTTTATCGGCGAGCGCCATTACTTCGCGACCCTTATGTATTCGTCCCTGCCGGCGCCGACGGAGATATAACCCACGCGGCAGCCGACAGCGTTTTCGAGATAAGCGACGTAGCGCTTCGCGGCGTCTGGCAGATCGCTCCAGCTGCGGCAGCCGGAAACGTCGCCGAAGCCGTCGACGTATTCGACGACGGGCTTCGCGTGGCGGAGCCGTTCGCCGCTCGGGAACTCCGTCGTGCGCTCGCCGTC
Source organism: Clostridia bacterium (assembly GCA_017616855.1). Classification (GTDB taxonomy): domain Bacteria; phylum Bacillota; class Clostridia; order Oscillospirales; family RGIG8002; genus RGIG8002. The sequence goes on from JAFZXI010000035.1 coordinate 33,946, forward strand.
GATCTCGTAGGCGACGCAGACGGGGATCTTATCCATATACGAAAGCACGTCGAGCTTCGTCAGCGCGATCTCGTCCGCGCCCTGCATCTTCACGCCGTAGCGCGAGGCGGGCACGTCGAAGGGACCTACCCTGCGCGGACGTCCGGTCGCGGCGCCGTATTCGCCGCCCGCGGCGCGGAGCTTCTCCGCCTCCTCGCCGAACATCTCGGCGGTGAAGGGGCCTTCGCCGACGCAGGTGGAATACGCCTTCATTATGCCGATGACGTTATCGAGCTTCGCGCCCGGCACGCCGGCGCCGATGGGCGCGTAGGCGGCGAGCGTGGTTGAAGACGAGGTGTAGGGGTATATGCCGAACTCGATGTCGCGCAGGGCGCCGAGCTGCGCCTCAAACATCACGTTTTTGCCCGCGGCGATCGCTTCGGTCAGGAACGCGGTCACGTCGGTGACGTAGGGCTTGACGGCTTCGCCGTAGACGCGGAGCCATTCCATTATTTCGGCGGGGTCTATCTTTTCTTTGCCGTATCCGGCGAAGGTTATGTTTTTCCACTCCACGAGGTCGGCGACCTTTTCTTCGAGTCCGTCGTCAAAAAGGTCCTCCATGCGCAGGTCCTTTTTCATATACTTATCGGCGTAGACGGGGCCGATGCCGCGGCGGGTGGAGCCGTATTTTTTATCCGCGAGGCGTTCTTCCTCCATGATGTCCTGCATTTTGTGATACGGCAGGCAGATTATCGCCTTGCTACTGATTTTGAGGTTGGCGGGAGAGACCTTGACGCCCTTTTCGGCGAGCCGCGCGATCTCACCCGTCAGGTGCTCGAGGTCGACGACCATGCCGTTGCCCATCACGTTGACGGTGGTCTCGCGCAGGATGCCGGACGGCAGGAGGTTCAGCACGAACTTGCCCCGCTCGTTGACGACGGTGTGCCCGGCGTTGTTGCCGCCCTGATAGCGGCATATCACGTCATAATCGGACGAAAGCAGGTCGACCATACGGCCTTTTCCTTCGTCGCCCCAGTTGATTCCCACGACTGCTGTCAGCATAGTTTTGCCCCTTCCTTTCGCGCTTCAGCGCGCAAAAACAAATCGGCTGATTGGCGGCAAGAACAACACGGTTTTGAACGGCTGATTCTGCACCGTTCTTTGTTAAAATGCTCGGCAATACAGCAAGTATTGCCTTGCGCTTTTGCCTTGAACGGACCAGAATCAGCTCGCTCAAAACTGCTCCGCACCTGAAAACGAGGCAAATCCGAGGGATTTGCGGCGCGGAAGACGACGGCGGGCCGGCGCCCGCCGAGGATGACAAACCGGAAAGCACCGGATTTGACCGTTTATCAGGCGTATTGTTCTTACCGTCAATCAGCCGTATTTATGTTATCACTTATTGCGCGTGATGTCAAGAAATGATGAGGGAGAAATGTGTGAAAATATGCAAAAAAACGCCTGCCGGAGCAGGCGTTTTATATGGCGTTATCACTCTTGCTTGTCGTCTTTTTTCGACTCGGTCCGCCGTTTCTTTATCGCCATCGGGATTGCGACGGATGCAGCGCCGGCCGCCGCGGCACCGAGCGCGATAAGGATTATCGGTATGAGATTATTTCCGCCGCTTTCGCGCGGGGCGCTGCCGGTTTCTTCGGCCTCGGACGAGGCA
>JAFZXI010000036.1 GCA_017616855.1 Clostridia bacterium
CCCGAAGCGCCCGCGGCTCCCGAAGCCGAGGGAGCGCCCGCCGCTCAGCCGGAGACCGGGGAAGCGCCCGCTTCCGACGCCGAGCCGGAGGACGTTGACGACGGACAGCTTTATTTCGGCGGCGCAGCCGAAAGATTCAAGGATATCGATATCAAGTTCGGCTCCGACTACGATTTCACCAAGGAATAAAACGGGGAGCGGCGGGACTCCCGTTCCGCCGCTCTAATTCATTTTCGGGAGTTAAGATAAAAATGCAGCCAGATTACAATACCACTTTGAATCTGCCCAAGACCGATTTCTCGATGCGCGCCAACCTGCCGCAGAGAGAGCCGGAGCTTTTGGCAAAGCAACAGCAGGAAAACTTTTACGATACCCTCATTAAGCATAATGAGGGTAAACCCTTATATGTGCTTCATGACGGCCCGCCCTACGCCAACGGCGATATACACCTCGGGCACGCGCTGAACAAGGTCCTGAAGGACATCATCGTCCGCTACAAGAACATGGCGGGCTTCTGTTCTCCGTACATACCCGGCTGGGATACCCACGGTCTTCCGATCGAGCGCCAGGTTATCAAGAAGTACGGCCCGCCGAGAGGCGACGTGGTCGGCTTCCGCGAGCACTGCCGCGAGTTCGCGCTGAAATACGTGGACACGCAGAAGGAGCAGTTCAAGCGTCTCGGCGTCATCGGCCGCTTTGAAAAGCCGTATCTGACGCTGAACCCCGAGTTCGAGGCGAAACAGATCGAGATATTCGGCAAAATGGCGGAGAAGGGCTATATCTACAAAGGTCTGAAGCCGGTTTACTGGTGCCCCGCCGACGAAACGGCGCTTGCCGAGGCGGAGATCGAGTATTCCGACGATAAGTGCGACTCCATCTACGTCAAGTTCGCCGTCGCGGACGACAAGGGCAAGCTCGCGCAATACGGCGTTGACCGCGCGAAGACCTATTTCGTCATCTGGACGACGACGACGTGGACGCTGCCCGGCAACCTCGCCATCTGCCTCGGACCCGATTTCGAGTACAATATCGTTTCCGCGAACGGCGAGTATTACGTTATGGCGAAGGAGCTCACCGAAAGCTCCATGAAAGCCGCCGGCATAAGCGATTACAGCATCGCCGCCTCCGGAATCAAGGGCAGCGAATTCGAATACATGACCGCGAAGCACCCCTTCCTCGACCGCGAATCGCTGATAATCGTCGGCGACCACGTCACGCTCGAAAGCGGCACCGGCTGCGTCCATACCGCTCCCGGTCACGGCATGGAAGACTTCGTCGTCTGCAAGAATTACCCTGAGATCGGCATCGTCGTTCCCGTTGACGGGAAGGGCAGACTGACCGAGGACGCGGGGCAGTTCGCAGGTCTGAAGACCGACGAGGCGAACAAAGAGATCGCCGCGCACCTTAAAGAAACCGGCGCGCTCTTCGCCATCGAGGAGATAATCCACCCGTATCCGCATTGCTGGCGCTGCCACAATCCGATAATCTACCGCGCCACGGAGCAGTGGTTCTGCTCCGTCGAGGCGATCAAGCCGCAGACGATGGAAGCCATCTCCGCCGTCGAGTGGATGCCCAAGTGGGGCGAGGAAAGAATACGCTCAATGGTCAACGACCGCGCCGACTGGTGTATTTCCCGTCAGCGCATCTGGGGCGTGCCGATCCCGATCTTCTACTGTGAAGAGTGCGGCCACGAGCATATCGCTCCCGACGCCATCGCCGCTGTCGCCGGGCTTTTCCGCACGGAGGGCTCCGACGCATGGTATTCCAAAGACGCCGCCGATATCCTGCCCGCCGGCACGAAGTGCTCCAAGTGCGGCTGCGAGAAGTTCCGCAAGGAAACCGATATCATGGACGTCTGGTTCGACTCCGGCAGCTCACACGCCGCCGTGCTGAGCGAAGAGAACGGTCTTTCCGAGCCCTGCGACCTTTACCTTGAGGGCAACGACCAGTACCGCGGCTGGTTCCAGTCGTCGCTGCTGACCTCCGTCGCCACCGCGGGCGTCGCGCCGTACCGCGCGGTGCTGACTCACGGCATGATAATCGACCTTGAGGGCAGAAAGATGTCCAAGTCGCTCGGCAACGGCATCTCTCCGCAGGATATTATCAAGGAATACGGCGCGGACATCCTCCGTCTGTGGATATCCTCAGCCGACTACAGAAACGACGTCAAGGTCTCCAAGGAGATCCTGAAGCAGCTCGCGGAGGTCTATCGCAAGATCAGAAACACCGAGCGCTTCATTCTCGGCAACCTTTACGACTTCGATCCCGATAAGGACGCGGTCCCGTTCGATTCGCTGACCGAGCTCGACAAGTGGGCGTGCTACGCGCTCGACGCGCTTATCGACAAGGCGGGCAAGGCGTACGACGCGTTCGACTTCCACGTTATCTACCACGCGGTCTACAGCTTCTGCGTGCTCGATATGTCGTCCTTCTATCTCGACATAATCAAGGACCGGCTTTACGTCGAAAAGGCGGATTCGCTTTCGCGCCGCGCCGCGCAGACGGTCATCTACAAGGTGCTGAACGCGCTCGTCAAGATCGTCGCGCCTATCCTGCCGTTCACCTCCGAGGAAACGTGGCAGTTCATTCGCCACACCGCCTCTGAAGACGGCCGCAGCGTATTCTTCAACGACTTCCCGAAGGCCGAAGGCCTTTCCGCTCCCGCGGAGTTCACGGCGAAGTGGGATAAGATCATCGCCGTTCGCAACGACGTGCAGAAGGCGCTCGAGCTCGCCCGCGCCGAAAAGATCATCGGCGCGTCGCTCGAAGCGGTCGTTACCGTTTACGCCGACGCCGATGAAAAGGCGTTCCTGGAAAGCATTCCCGACCTCGCGCAGCTCTTTATCGTTTCCGGCGTGAAGATCAGCGCGGAAGCGGCTCCCGCTGACGCGGTCAAGGGCGAGAACGCGGGCGTTTCGGTTGTCGTCGCGAAGGCGGAAGGGGAGAAGTGCCAGCGCTGCTGGGCCTACACCGGCGACGTCGGCAGCGACCCGAACCACCCGACGCTCTGCAAGCGCTGCGCGTCGATCATAGAGTAATTGAATGACAGGCGAGAGAATCGCCTGTCATTTCAAAGGAGTAACTTAATGCTGTTGTTTTTTCTGTTGTCCGTTGTGCTCGTCGCGGCGGATCAGATAACAAAGGCGCTCGCCGTCGCGTATCTCAAGCCGGTGACGACGTTCCCGATAATACGGGACGTGCTTCATCTGACTTACAGCGAGAATACCGGCGCGGCGTTCAGCATACTTAACGGATTTCGCTGGGGCTTCGTTATCCTTGCGGTGATTGTTTGCGGCGTGGTGATTTATCTGAACGCCGCGCGCAAGATCGAGTCGAAGCTGTTTTATCTCGCTTCGATCCTCATCGTTTCCGGCGCGATAGGCAACGTCATCGACCGTATCGCGACCGGCGCCGTCGTGGATTTCATAGACTTCCGGCTGATCAATTTCCCGGTGTTCAATTTCGCGGATATCTGTCTGACCGTCGGGGTCGTGCTGCTTTTCGTCTTCTTCCTGTTCTTCTACGGCAAGGAGAAGAAGGCCGTGAAGGAGGAGGCGGAGAACGATGAAGCTGACGGTAACTGACGAGCTCGCGGGAACGCGGCTCGACGCCTTCGTTTCTTTGCAGGGCGGCTTTTCGCGCTCCGCCGCGCAGAAGATGATCGAGGCCGGAGCCGTTTCCGTCTGCGGAAACGCGGTCACGGAAAAGAAACACAAAGTCAAAGCCGGTGACGAAGTCGAGGTGACTCCGCCGGAAAGCGTGCCGCTCGATATGGCGCCGGCGGATATACCGCTTTCCGTGCTGTACGAAGACTCCGACCTGCTCGTCGTCGATAAGCCCGTCGGCATGGTCGTTCACCCCGCGCCGGGCAACTATTCGGATACGCTTGTCAACGCGCTGCTCGCGCATTGCGGCGATTCGCTTTCCGGCATAAACGGCGTAATACGTCCCGGCATCGTCCACAGGATAGACAAGGACACGAGCGGCGTGCTTCTCGTCGCGAAGAACGACAAAGCGCACCTTTCGCTCGCGGAACAGATAAAAGAACACACGGCGCGCAGGGAATACCTCGCCGTCGTCCACGGGCGCTTCAACGCCCCGGAAGGCACGGTAAACGCGCCGATCGGGCGCCGCCGCACCGACCGCAAGAAAATGGCGGTCACGGCGGTCAACTCCAAGCCCGCCGTAACGCATTACGAGGTGCTTGAAACCTTTGATAAATACTCGCTGATACTCTGCCGGCTCGAAACGGGCAGAACGCATCAGATCCGCGTCCACATGGCGCATATCGGTCACCCCGTCGCGGGCGATAAGCAGTACGGCAGAACGACTGACCTGCCGCTTTCGCACCAGTGCCTGCACGCGGTGAGGATCACATTCCGCCACCCCTCAACGGGCAGGGAGATGACGGTAGAGGCACCGCTGCCCGACTATTTCACCGAAACGCTCGGTGTGTTGAGAAAGGAAGATGCTGATGGAAAAACAGAAGCTCAATGAGCTGGCGGTCTTCGCCGCGAAGGTGCGCCTCGCCGCGCTTGAAGGCATTTACAACGCCGCTTCCGGACATCCCGGCGGCTCGCTGTCCATCGCGGAGATCGTGACCTACCTTTACAATTGCGAAATGCGTATCCGTCCCGATCAGCCCGATTGGGAGGACAGAGACAGATTCGTGCTCTCCAAGGGGCACTGCGCGCCCGCGGTCTACGCCGCGCTCGGCCTGAAGGGCTACTTCGACGTCGCCGAGGTCGCGAACCTGCGCAAGCTCGGGCACTTCCTGCAGGGGCACCCCGATATGAAGGGCGTTCCCGGCATCGACATGTCCACCGGCTCGCTGGGGCAGGGCATTTCCGCTGCCTGCGGAATGGCGCTCGCCGCGAAGCTTGACGGCAGGGACTACCGCGTTTACACCATCGTCGGCGACGGCGAAAGTCAGGAGGGGCAGGTCTACGAAGCCCTGATGTTCGCCGCGCATTACAAGCTCGATAACCTCGTCGTGATGATAGACTATAACGGTCTCCAGATCGACGGAGATATAACGAAGGTCATGTCGCCGCTTCCGTTCAAGGATAAGTTCGCGGCGTTCAACTTCAACGTCTTCGAGGCGGACGGACACGATTTCGAGTCCATCGCCGCCGCGCTCGACGGAGCGAGAGCCGCGAAGGGCAAGCCGAGCGGCATAATCTGCCGCACCGTCAAGGGCAAGGGCGTTTCGTTTATGGAGAACAACCCCGCCTGGCACGGCTCCGCGCCGAAGCAGGAGCAGTACGAGATCGCCAGAGCGGAGCTCGAGGCGCTGCTTGAAGCGGCGCAGAAGGGGGAGAACAGATGAAAGCTACAAGAGAAAGCTACGGTCTGACGCTCGCCGAGCTCGGCGAAACGAATGAAAACATCGTCGTTCTCGACGCCGACCTTTCCGGCTCCACCAAGACGGCGATTTTCGGTAAAAAGTTCCCCGACAGATTCTTTAACTGCGGCATCGCGGAGGGCAATATGATGTCCGTCGCCGCGGGCCTCGCCGCCTGCGGAAAGACGGTTTTCGCCAGCTCCTTCGCCATGTTCGCCACCGGCAGGGCGTTCGAGCAGATCAGAAACTCCATCTGCTACCCCGGCCTCAACGTAAAAGTCGCCGCTTCCCACGCGGGCGTTTCCGTCGGCGAAGACGGCGCGACCCATCAGTGCATAGAAGACATCGCGATAATGCGCGCGATACCCGGCATGGTCGTTGTCAGCCCCGCCGACGACGCGGAGGCGTGCGCCGCCGTCCGCGCCGCCGCCGAGTATAACGGCCCGATGTATATCCGTCTCGGGCGCCTTGTCTACCCGGACGTTTACACGCCGGAGACCTGTCATTTCGAGCTCGGCAAGGGCGACGTACTCGTTGACGGCAGCGATGTTACGATAGTCGCCACCGGACTCATGCTTTCCGAGGCGCTTATCGCCGCCGAACTGCTGAAAAACGAGGGCATTAGCGCCGCCGTCATAAACATCTCGACGATAAAACCCATCGACGCCGAACTGCTCGTGAAATACGCCCGGAAGACCGGCTGCTTCGTTACCGCCGAAGAGCACAACGTCATCGGCGGACTCGGCTCCGCGGTCTGCGAAGCGCTTTCCGAGCACTGTCCCGTTCCGGTGTCCCGCGTCGGCGTAAACGACGTTTTCGGGCTCAGCGGCAAGGCGAAGGAAGTCCTCGCGTACTTCGGGCTCACCGGCGCGAATATCGCCGAGCGCGCCAAGATGGTAATGAAAATGAAAAAGGTGTGAAAACACTTGTCTTTTCGCGCGAAATAGCGTAAAATATCATTCGTCAATTTTATCAACGGAGGAAATATCATGAACAAAAAGACCATTGAAGACATGAACCTGGAAGGCAAGAAAGTCCTTGTAAGATGCGACTTCAACGTCCCCGTGAAGGACGGCGTCATCACGTCAGACAAGAGAATCACCGGCGCTCTGCCCACAATCAAATACCTCGTGGAAAAGAACTGCAAAGTCATCCTTTGCTCCCACATGGGCAAGCCGCACAATATCTTCGATAAAGAACTGAAGCTCAACAAGAAGGAAATCGCGAAGATCGCCGAGCTCCCCGAGGCGGAGCAGGAAGCCGCCACCGCCGCCGCGCTTGAAAAAGCGAAGGGCGATAAGAAAAAGTTCTCCCTCACGATCGTTGCCGACAAGCTCAACGAGTATCTCGGCGGCATAGTCACCTTCGCCGAAGACACCGTCGGCGAGGACGCGCAGGCGAAGGTCGCGG
>JAFZXI010000037.1 GCA_017616855.1 Clostridia bacterium
CCTTCTTCGGCAGCGCGCCGGAAACGGTCAGCTCCGGCGGCGTAACGGCGAGAATGGCGGCGAGCGCCGCTTCCGCCGCCTCGAGCTTCGGCAGTCCGGTCACGAACCGCGCGCTCAGGTCGGGATCTAAGGCGTCGTACGCTTCGCGTATCGCGCGTATCTCCGCCATGTCGGCGAGGGTAATATTTTCCGCAGCCGGAAGCGCGGATATGCGCGCGTCGAGCTGCCCGTAGCGTTTCGTCGAGTAGATATTCACAGCGGCGCCGCCGTATTCGAGGCGGAGCTTGGCGCCGTCGACGGACGCCGTCGCCATTCCGGAGGCGGCCGTATCGGTGTTGATATACGCGGGGCCGGCGCCGGCAAAGTACTGCACGCCGTCAAACGTTACGGTCTCGCTGCCCGTCTCGCAGGTCAGCGCCGCGCCGCCGGAAGAGAAGACGGCGTCGACGTTCCACGCGTCGAGCAGCGGAGTGAGCTGCTCCGCGAGCGCGGATGCGTCCGCGTCGCCGTCCAGCTTGGCGTTCAGAAGCAGGAAGTTCCATTCGCTTTCGCTCGCGTTGAAGGTCTTGTTCGCCCAGTTGAGCTGCCTGATGCTGAGCCGTCCGTTGACGTCGACGTCGTTGGAATTGAGCACGACGAAGAGCGCGTTTTCATAAGTGAACGAGTAGTAGATACCGCTCGCGTGGCCCGCGCCGGTCTGCTCGGAAAGGTTGTATTTCGTCCACCAGACGTCGCTGCCGGACGGACCCGCCGCCGGCACCGCGCGGACGTTGTTGAAAACGCTCGAAAAGGCGGAGAAGTAATCCTTCCACTCCGCTTCGCCGGACGCTTCGCTTCCGGTCGTCAGCACGAAAGCCGCGCCGGTCGAACGCGAAACGGCGTCCCACGCCGCGCGGACCTCGCTTTCACTGCCGCCGGGAGCGCAGGCGGCGAAAGCGAACGTCTCGCCCGCCGACGCCGTTTCCACGACGCAGGGGTGCGACCAGACGTTCTGATTCTTATCGCCGTAGCGTATCCAGTATTTCGTGCCGGGCGCGAGTCCGGCTATGCGGAGCTTGTGGATATATTTTCCGGTAGCGTCGCTGTAGGAGGTGCTGCCGGTGTAATTCTTCGTTTCGTTGGAGCCGAAATCGGGGTAAATATTGCCGTAAGGCAGGAGCTGAACGTGGGTTTTCAGGTCCGCCTCCGACTGCCAGGCGAGCGATACGCGGGTCGCCGAGTCGCCGCTGAAGACCGCGTTGAACTGCTCCAGGAGCGCGGAAGTGTCCGCCGCAGTGGTGAAGGACGTCGTCGGCGAATAGGAGTTGTAAAGGTCGGCGGTGGAGGCGATGTACCAGCCGAGCGACGAGGTGATATTGCCGCTGTAGACGACCGAGGCGACGGAACCGTTCGCGCCGGTCTGCGTTTCGCCTATCTGCGAGTTATAGCGCACGCTCGGGACGAAGGAGTTCATTTTCAGATACTTCGCCGCCCTGTCCGAAACGACGCGGACGCGTACCTTCAGGACTCCGCCGGAAGCGTAATCGGAGATCATCAGCCCGTTTTTGCCGAGGTTGAGATTCACCGAGCCGTTGAAGCTCGTCTTCGTCTTTATGACTTCCCATACGCCGGAGCCGCTCTTATAAACCGAAAGCTCCGCCCTGTCGCCGATTGCGAGCTCGCCTGAATAGTCGGCGCAGACCTTTCCGGTCTTGCCGGAGACGTTGACGTCGAAGCACTGGTAGACCTCGCCGCCGGTCGCGGTCTCGGTTATGTACGAGCCGTTGACGTCGGCGCCGAAGGGGCGTTCGCCCGCCGGCTCCGCGGCGGAGATGTCGCCGGAGGTGATATTGTCCTTCGCGGAAAACTTCAGTATCTCGGCGAAGAAGAACTTCGCGCTGTAGTTCGTGAACGAACCGCTCAGCTTCGCGGAAATGCGGACTCCTCCGTCCGCAGCCGCCACAGTAACGTCGGAATACGCGGGCGCGGGCTTCCGCACCTCGAAGCGCACCATGCTCGAATAGCTGTTGCCGAGGTTATCGGTGAGCGTGTAGTTGATATTGTGATAGCCGGCGGTGATGTAATCGTATTCGACGGCGTAAGGCACGGTTATGCTTTTACCGTCCAGCTTCGCGGTGACGGAAGCGACTCCGCAGCCGTCGTCGGTCGGCTTGAAATCTATCGGGAAGGTCTCGTCGTTGCTCAGCACGATGATGTCGTCGGGATAGACCTCCATATCGTAGGCGGTGTATCTGTGGCCGAGGGCGTCTATCGCCTGCCAGCTCCTGATATACGGCGCGGTGTTGTCGAAGGTCACGGTCTTTTCCGCCGCCTTCACGCCGTCGACGAAGAAGGCGAAGGTCTTGGCGCCGTCGGAATACGACTTCGTGTTCACGGTGAAGGAGCGTCGGTAATACCCGTCGGACTGCGTGACCTCGCCGCCTTCGACGGAGGCGCCGTTGAGCGTCAGCGTCATTTCGCCCGCCTCGGCGTAGGTCTCGACGGTCAGCGTCCCTTTAGCGTACTCTACGTCCGCTATGCTCCAGCCGGAGCTTTCCGCGGACGCGGGCAGCGCGAACCACCCCGCCGCCGTAAGCAGCGAGAGCAGAACGGATATTGCTTTTTTGAAAATCGTTTTTTTCATAGCGTCACCCGAAGTATTCGACCAGAGCGGAGGCCACCGCGTCCGCCAGCTTGTCGGTGTTGCCTTCGGCGGAGAGCCACGCGGCGTCGCCGCTGTTGGACAGGAATCCGCACTCGAGCAGGATAGACATGAAATCGTGGTTTCTGTAAACGAAGACGTTTTTATATTTGCCGTTGCGGTTCTTCATGCCGCTGACGGTCGCCATGTAATCGCTGACCTTCTGCGCCAGCGCCTGATTGAAGCCGTAGAAATACAGCGCCTCGGTGCCGTTGGCGGAGGTGTTCTCATAATAATTGTGATGCACGCTTATCAGCAGGTCGGGGTCGAAGGAGGAGATAAGCTCGATGCGGTGGTCGCGCAGGGTGTTCTTGTTTATCGGCGTTCCGTCGATGTAGGTCGACTGCTCGACGCGGGTGATATAGACCGTCGCGCCGAGCGCCTCGAGCTTTTCGCGCAGCGCGAGCGCGACCTTGACGTTTTCGTAGGATTCGGTAAGTCCGTTGCCCTGCGCTCCGGTGTCGTAGCCGCCGTGGCCGCAGTCGAGGCAGATGACCGCGCCGTCGAGCCGTCCGTTCGAGGCGTCGATGATGTTATGGAAGCGTATGACGAGGTTGCCGTTGTCTTCATAATAGGAGTTGAAGCCGCCGAACATTCCCGTCCGCCTGAGCGTGAAGGTGTAGGTCACCGTCCCCGCGGCGGCGTCCTCGGAAATCGAGACTGCCGAGAAGAGCGGATTGCCCTCGGTGAAGACGGCCGGCGCTCCGGCGGCGTCGGTGAAGGTCACGCTGACGCTCTTGAAGTTTTTGCAGACGCCGGTCGTGTCCTCGGCGTCGCCGAGGTAAAGCCCGCCCACCTTGAAGGTAAACGGCGTTTTCTGCGTCGCCGCTACGGTGAAGTATGTGAATCTTCCCTCGCTCTTAAGCTCCGCGGCGAGCAGCTCGTTATCGAGTATGCCGACGCCTGTCGAAACCTCGGAATCGTGCTGATAAACGCGGTGTCCGCTGCGGAGCGTGTAATACTTCAGCGTGTCGTCGCTCGAGCAGACGGACTCGCCGGTTATGTAGTCCCTCGTGCCGCCCGGCAGCCAGAAATACTGCGGATAGCTCGTATCGGTATCCGTCGGCGTCGGAATGAAGGTCTCGTTGCGTGTCTGCTTCAGCGTCGCGACCCTGCCGGTCGGATAATCGCGCTGCGGCACCGCTTCGAGCTTCGCCGCGCCGCGCAGGACGATGAGCGCGTCGGAAACGGTTATTTCGTTATCGCGGTCGACGTCGGAGAGGATATACTCGGCGCCGGAAAGCGAAGCGAGCTTCGCCGCGCCGCGAAGCGCGATCAGCGCGTCGGCGACGGA
>JAFZXI010000038.1 GCA_017616855.1 Clostridia bacterium
ATCCGAGGTAAAAAAGATGAGCTACGATAACGAGCTGGTGGCGGGCAAACTGCGCCGCTGGGAAAAATATCTGAATGATTACCGGCTTCCCGATTGGGAAAAGATCCCCGATTTCGGGTTGTATATGGAGCAGGTGCTTGCGCTGCTGACCGAATATCTCGATTATCTTCCTCCAGAGCTGAAAGAGGAGCGCTTCATCACCGCGGCGACGATAAATAACTACGTGCGCAACCGCGTCATGCCCGAACCGCGCAAAAAGAAGTATTACCGTATCCACATCGCGTACCTTATCATAATATGCACTCTGAAACAGAGCTTGACCATTGCGACGCTGCAGAAGGTCATTCCCATGGGGCTTTCGGAGGCGGAGGTCAAGACGATATACGACGCTTACGTCGTGCGCCACCGCATCGCGGCGGAATACTTCGTGCGGCAGGTGCGGGCTATCGCCGCTCCGCTGCTCGGGCACGAAGAACGCGCGGTGGACGAGTCGGTCGATAACACATCCGACCTCGTAGCGCTCAGCGCGATACTGAGCGGGTTGTGCGGACTCCTCGCGGAAAAGCTGATCCTGCTCGACGGCGTCCCGATGTCCGAAGACGCGGTCAAGCTGCCGGAATAAAAAACAAGCGCGGTACCGGAAGGTACCGCGCTTTTGCTTTGCGCTTATTATCAGACAATGCCGAGGAACTTCAGTATGCAGAGTATCGCGCCGATGATGCAGTAAAGACCCATCAGGCCGCCTACGAAGTAGAAGACGACGCCGACGACGGCGATCTTGCTGAGCACGGTGAAGAGCCATCCGATGACCGCGCAGATGATGAGGAATATCAACAGCTGCACGAGGAAGGATACGAGACTGCCCTTTTTGATTTTGAACGGGGTGGGCCAAAGCTTTTTAATCAAGTCCATAGTATTTCCTCTCTTTCTGTATTATATTTCCATTATATCACTCACAATCGGGATTTGCAAGCGGTCAAACGCAAATCGCTTGCAAAATCCGCTCGAATGGTGTATAATTCAAAAAAGGGGTGATGGGGTGAAGGCAACGGGAGATCCTTTCTACAGGATAGTTGACAGCGAGATAATAATTCCCGGCGTGAAGGGCGTTCATACGCTCATGCAGATAAGCGACCTGCACCTCTCCGTCTGGGACGAAAACTCCGGCGCGGAAGAGCGTGAAACGGCGGAAAGCCGCGAAGCGAACTGGATGAAGCTGCGTGAGGACTTCACGATATGGCACAGCGAGCCGTTCGACGACTCGAAGCGCATTCCGAGCGTGAAAGTGCTCGAAAAGATGCTTATTCTGGCGGAAGAAATGAAGCCGGAGTGCCTGCTGATGACGGGCGATATGCTCGATTTCGTCGGTCCCGCCGGCGTCCGCGTTTTGCGCGAGGCGCTTGAGGGCTACGGCGGAAAAACGATATACGTTGACGGTAACCACGACTGCGACAGCGGCGTCTGCAACCACGAAGGCGTTCAGACCGTGCGCTTCGACGGTTTCACCTTAGCTGGCGTTAACAACGGAGGCCTTTCCGTCAACGGCACCGTGCTCGCGGATCTTAAAGCGCTCTGCGCCGAAGGCACGCCGCTGATAATCGCGCAGCACGTTCCGCTGTTGACGGAGGCGAGCCGTGATAAAATCGTCGGTTTCGGCGAGTATTTCTACATCGGCGAGGAGTCGAAGGGCGCGAACGCCGCGGAATTCGTCCGCCTCGTGCGCGACGAAGAAGCGGTCAAGGCGGTGCTCTGCGGACATCTCCATTGCTTCGTGCGGACCGAAGCCGCGGCGGGCAAACCGATGCTTTGCGCGTCGTCCGCGCTTTGCGGTTTCGTTCACAGAATAACGGTAAAGGGAAAAGAATAAATATAAAGGGTAATCGACAGGGGGAAGAAACATGAAAAAGCATTTCAGGATTGCGCTCGCGCTTATGACTGCTCTTGCTATGCTGCTGGCCGCCGGGTGCAGCGGTAACGGAAATAACACAACGCCGTCTTCGTCTTCGCCCGACTTCGGCGAAGGCGTGACGTACATCAACGACGTGATGTATTACACGTTCTATCTTGCCGCGACGACCGATTATGAGAATTACGTTGGCAAGAAGTACGCCATTGACGGAATGTATCATCTTAATAAATACGAGGATTCCGTTATCCCGATGCTGTTCCGCTACCACGTCGAGACCGACGAAACGGACGGCAAGCAGTACGCTTACTACCGCGGATTCAACCTTGAGGGCGAGGACGTCCCGACAGACCTGCCGGAGAAGACGTGGATACGCGTCATCGGAACGCTCGAGGTCGAGCCGCACGGCGATCACGTTCACGTTTCGCTTCTCGTCGAGAGCTTCGAGCAGCTCGAAACCCCCGGTAATGAATACGTAGAATAAACGAATATGTATAAAAAAGCACGCCCCCGCGGGGCGTGCTTTTTTATATCTGTAATCAAAACACGGTGAAAGGATGCTTTTTTATCCCGTCGCTGCCGTCGGCGTCGACGTCAAAGAACGCCTTGACGAGCTCGGCGGCGCGGTCGAAATCGCTTTCGGCGACGTAGAGCTCCTGACCGAAAACGGTATAACCCATCGTAACTTTCATAAAACCGCCCATGCCGAGATCCTTGACGAGCACGGGGATGCCCTCGTCTTTCAAAAAGGCGGTTATCATCTTGCTTTCGGAAAAACTGCCGACGGTGGCGAGCAGCTTGAGTTTGACTTCTTCTTTCATAATATAAACTAATCCAGCCGCGGCGCGACTTTCAGTCCGTGCGGCTCAACGCCGCAGTTTCGCGTATCGGGGTCGAGCGTGAGGATGCCGAAACTCGCTTCGTCGCGCTCGCATATCCCGGGCTGCGTGTAATACATGACGCCGTTTATCGGGCGCAGCCGCCCCTTGTGGTAATGTGCGGTGAGGACGAGCGGCACCTTTCCGCTCGCTTCGATGACGGCGCGTACCTCGGCGGCGTTGTCGGGCGCGTATTCGTCGGGGCGCTCGGGTGTGCCGAAATCGTCGAGGCAGTGGTGGCAGATGACGACCGCCCATTTGAAATCGCCGCGCTCGAGCACGCGCTTAAGCCATACGAGACGGCTCTCGCTGACGTGCGCGACGGTCCAGTTCGACGGTGAGGAGCCGTCCGGCGCGTAGTTCGCGTCCAGCACGATGAAGCGGACGTCGCCGCGCTTGAAGGAGTAGTCGCCGGAGGGGATTCCGAGCTCTGCGACGAGTTCTTCGCGCGGGAGCGCCCAGAGGTCGTGGTTGCCTATGACGTGATAGCAGGTGAGCGGCTGTTCTTCGAGCGCTTCAAGCACGCGGCGCAGGTCGGCGCGGTCGAGCTCGCGGTCGCCTGTGCCGTTGACGAGATCGCCGAGGTTGATGAGAAAATCGCACCCCTCGGTCGCTTTTATAAACTCCGCGAGCCGCGTCAGTCCCTCGGCGGAGCGTCTTTCGCTCTGGTCGAGGTCTGCGGAAGAGTAATGCAGGTCCGCGAGCAGTCCTATCTTCATTTCATTTCCCTTTCGATGAGCGCCTTGACGTAGTCGTAGACGCGGGCGGCGGAATCGGCGTCAAGCCGCTCGTAGGACGTGTGGACGTCGCGGAGCGTCGGACCTATCGAAACGCAGTCAGCGTCGCCGAGTTTCGCGGCGATGACGGCGGCTTCGAGTCCGGCGTGGATTGTGCCGACGAGCGGGCGCGAGCCGTACATATCTTCATAAACCTTCACGCAATGGTCGCGCAGGGGGGAATCCTGACGGAACTCCCACGCGCCGTAGGAGCTGTGGACGGTCGTTTTGCCTCCGGCGAAGCCGAAGAGCGTTTCGAGCCGCATGCGCAGCTCGGCTGCGGCGCTGTTCACGGCGCTGCGGAGCATGAAGGTTAGCTTCATTCCGTTTTCGTCGAGCCGCAGAATGCCGAGGTTAAGGGAGGTTTCCACCATATCGTCAAGCTCGTCGCACATGCGGATTATCCCGTCCGGGACCTCGTAGAGCGCGAAAAGCATGCGCTCCTGGCACTCGGAGAGGAGCACCGCGCATTCGGAAACACCCGCCGGCGCGAGAGAAATCGACATGCCGGGATCGGCGGCGGAGTATTCGTGTTTTATCTCGGCGGCGATCCTTTCGGCCGCCGCGGCGATCGAGTCGGGGTCGCTGTCGGAAAGGAATATCGCCTCCGCTTTGCGCGGGATCGCGTTGTCGAAGAAACCGCCTTCGGCGCAGGAAATGCGGAAGTCCGCGCTGTATTGGAGCGCCGTCAGCACGCGGGCGAGCACCTTGTTCGCGTTCGCGCGCTGGGCGATTATCTCGGTGCCGGAATGGCCGCCGATGAGTCCCTGCACGGTCAGGCGGTATGTCCGTCCGCTGAGGGTTTCGGTCTCGGCGGCGAACTCGGCGCTCATGCATATGCCGCCGGCGCAGCCGGTGGTTATCTCACCTTCGTCCTCACTGTCGAGGTTGATCAACCGCCTGCCCTGAATATGAGAAACGTCGAGCGCGTTCGCGCCGATAAGCCCGATTTCCTCGTCGGTCGTGAAGACGCATTCGAGGCGCGGGTGCGAAAGCTCCTTATCCTCGAGCAGCGCGAGCATCATCGCGACGGCGATGCCGTCGTCTGCGCCGAGACTCGTGCCTTCGGCGCCTATCTTTCCGTCCTCAATCTTCAGCCGCAGCGCCTGCGTTTTGAAGTCGAAATCGACGTTCTCGTCCGCGGCGCAGACCATATCCATATGCCCCTGCAGTATTATCGCGGGTTCGAGCGTCCTGCCCGGCGTCGCGCCGGAGATGATGACGATGTTGTTCGCGGAGTCGCGGTAGTGTTCCAGGCGGTGTTCTTCGGCGAAGCGCTCGACGAAATCGGCTATGCCGGTCATGTTGCCGGAGCCGTGGGGAATGGCGCAGATGCGCTCGAATATTTCAAACATTTTGCGTGGTTCAAGGCCGCGAAGAACGTCCATCACAAATGACCTCCGAAAAAAAGAATATCGCGGAATAATGCCGTCCGCGGGGCAGATAATAATTGCGGATTTCAGTGAAAAAGGAGGGAGTGCCGCTGATTCCCTGTGCCAGAGAATGCGTATACCAGCTCGAGGGCTGCTGCGGCTTGAAGGAGATATACGGCGGTGTCGGCGGCGACGCCGACTGTTCCTATTTCATCGCGCGCTCAGTCGCCGAAAAGCCGTCCGCACGCCTCGAAGACCGACTTGACGGGGATGAGGTTGAGTTTCGTGGTGAAGCCGTCGGGGAGGGTGCGCTTCGCGTGGGCGGGCAGCACGCAATCGGTGAAGCCGAGGCGCTCCGCCTCGGTGATGCGTTTGACGGCGTTGGCGACTCCGCGTACCTCGCCGCCGAGCCCGACCTCGCCGAAAATCAGCGTCGTTTCGGGGACGGGGACGTTTTTCAGCGCGGAAACGAGCGCGGCGCAGACGCCTAAGTCCGCGGCGGGCTCGTCTATCTTCAGTCCGCCGACTGCGTTGACGTAGACGTCGTTGACGGAGAAGCGGTAGCCGCAGCGCTTTTCCAGCACCGCGAGCAGCATCGCGAAGCGGTTGTAGTCGAAGCCGTTAGCCATTCTGCGCGGATTGCCGAAGCCGGTGGGAGTTACGAGCGCCTGCGTTTCGGTAAGTATCGGCCTGCTGCCTTCAACGAGGCAGATGACGCAGTTTCCGCTCGTGCCGCGGGGCCTGTCCTCCAGCATCTTCGCGGAAGGATTCTCGACCTCCGCGAGTCCGCGGTCGGTCATCTCGAAAACGCCTATCTCGTTTGTGGAGCCGAAGCGGTTTTTCACCGCGCGGAGTATGCGGTAGCTCATGCTCCGCTCGCCCTCGAAGTAGAGGACGGTGTCGACCATGTGCTCCATGACCTTCGGACCGGCGATCGCGCCCTCCTTGTTTACGTGCCCGACGATGAAGACGCTGATTTCGTTCGCTTTCGCGCATTCGGTCAGCCGCATCGTGCATTCGCGTACCTGGGAGACGCTTCCGGTGGAAGACGTTACGGCGGAGCAGTACATAGTTTGTATCGAGTCGATTATAACGATGTCCGGCGCGGTGGAGTTGATTGCTTCGAGCACCGAATCGATGTCCGTTTCGTTCAGAATATAGATTTCGCCGGCGGTAACGCCGAGACGCTCGGCGCGCATTTTAAGCTGCCTCGCAGATTCCTCGCCGGAAACGTAAAGGAGCTTCTGTCCCTTTGCGACGGAGCCGCAAAGCTGCAGCAAAAGCGTGGACTTGCCGATGCCGGGGTCGCCGCCGACGAGCGTGACGGAGCCCTTGACGATGCCGCCGCCCATAACGCGGTCGAGCTCGCCGAT